>CAYTXD010000115.1:0-1094 GCA_964441305.1 Microcaldota archaeon | reverse complement strand
CCTTTTTACCTCGAATTCGTTCGCAACAGGTATCTTGTCCGGCTTTGTGCTCTTTATTGTAATTGCCTTCAGCTTTTTTGAGCCAAGAACCGCACCTACTCCGCCCCTGCCTGCAGCAGAGTGGCGGTGCATTATGTTTGCGAATTTAACGAGCTTTTCCCCCGCAGGCCCGATGCAGGCGGTTTCTCCCCCAAGCTCGTGCTGGACATCGTCCGTTTTCTTTCCCCAAACCTCTTCTGCAGTAAGAAGCACCGGCTCGCCGTCTGAAATCTCAAGGCGCATTGGATTTTCGCTCTTGCCCTCGATTATGGCAATGTCAAAACCTGCCCTTCTCATTGCAACGCCGAAATTGCCCCCCATCTCGGAATCAAAAATAGTGCAGGTGAGAGGGGACAGAGTGGATACAGTTATTTTGCCAGTCGCAGGAGACAGGCCTGTCAGGGGGCCGGTAGCAAAAACAAGGATGTTTTTTTCGGAAAGCGGATCTGTTTTCGGTTCCAGCGCATCAAAAAGGAATTTTGCCGCAAGCCCCCTTCCGCCGATGTATTTCCTGAGAAGTTCGGGGTCTGCCTGCTCCTTTTTTATCTCTCCTGATGTTAAGTTGACTCTCAATATTCTTCCAAACATAAGCTCACACATTGAATCCGTGGTTTATATTTATAAACAGTTCGCAGATGAATTGATATATGGAAGTGTCTGTTGACTTGTGGACTCCTAAAATCGGCAAAGTTTATAGGAAAATAAAGCTTGCAGAGGGCAGCTCGATTTTGAACCTGTTCGATGCACTTTCGGAAATGCACGGGCACTTTTCCGAGGAGCTCATGCAAAACGGCGAGCCCTCAGGGATTGTTTTTGTGAATGACAGGGCAGTCAGAAACTGGAAGAGAACTCTCAGCCACGGGGAAGAGGTGAGCATATTGCCTATTGTTGCGGGCGGCTAACCCCAGCTAAGCAGTCCGAAAGAGCCCTTTTTGATAACAAGGTGCTCTGCCAATGAATCTCCAGTAGATATATGGGAAAACGGCTATAAAAGGTTAGTTGTGGGGGGAACATGCTCAAATTGCCCCGCAACCGCAAAAGAAAAAGGGGAATGG
>CAYTXD010000114.1:0-4860 GCA_964441305.1 Microcaldota archaeon | reverse complement strand
CAGGCGTACCGTCTTTACCCCGATGATGTATACCTCAGCAAAATATCTGCGCTTTACAATTTTCTCTTCTACACAGAATCAAAAATGGAACAGATGGGGAAATTCCCCCTTCACCCTGAAGAATTCGGGGCAGTGAACATCACATCCAATTCCGAGAAAAGAAAAATTCTCCCATTCTATCCCTCCAGTCCTTCGGAAAGGCCGCCTGAGAACCTTTTTTCACGGCTTGACTCGCTTGCGGAATCCGGGCTTCTTTATCCTCTTGCAAACCCCTCTTTTTACTCTGGAAAATGGGACCAGTTCAACAACAGCATTTATTCGCTTGAAAATTACAGGGAGAATGTTAAGCTCTATTCCCAGTCGGGCATATACACAAGAATGCTTTTCTACGGTGAAGAAACCAAGCCCGGCATTCTTGGCGCATATTACTACAGGGATGATGGCAGGATTTTGGTAATCCCCCTTCTGCCTGAAAATTCTTCCATTCCAAGTTTTTATTTTGACGGAGAACAGGTGGAATTTGAGCCGCTCACCCCTGCCTTTTCCATATCTGTGCCAAGCGACCTTTCCGGAAAGCACACCGTTTTGCTGGAGGCGGACAATTCAACCTATGAGTATTCAATTCACGCCAACTGGCTTGTGATGCCAACCGAGCCCTCGTACTTGAATGGCACTTTGAATTTCACAATGGGCTCCAGGCACATCAACCTTTTCCTCAGGGGAGTTAGGATTTATTCTGATGGAAAACTTTCAAAGGAATGGAGCGGCGTGAGGTCGCTGGGCAGGGGGAACTTCGCCAATTTCAGCTATTCTTTTGACCAAATTCCTCGGGAGATTTCTGAAATAAGGGTAAATGCCGAATACACTAAGGGCAAAAACGACACGTTGCTCACTGATGTTTTCTACCATTTCCCAAGGCGCTGACATCCAAATGGTATTTAAACATTTCCGACACTAACTAACATATTATTCATTAAACATTAGATAAAGTGATTTCCATGGGAAAATTTCCAGAAGCAGACGCGCAACTTTCCAAAATATGGGTTTGCAGAAAATGCAAGTCCAGAAACAAGAAGGGCGCCGAAAAATGCAGAAAATGCGGCTCCAAGGATTTGAGGCCCAAGAAAAAGGATGTTAGGGCTAAAAAGTAGCTTTCTTGCTTCCTTGTCTTTCAGGTTTTTGCCCTGCTTAAGCATGACAAGACATTTAAATATAGCTTCAGTCTTTCAAACAGAGGCAAAATGGATTTTGCTGCACTACTGCCAGCAATAGCCATTATTCAAAAGTGATGAGAAAATGGACAGGCATTTGTTTATGAGGTGGTTGGCATTTTTTGCAATGCTTTCACTTTCGCTAATCTCCCTATATGTATCATTTAATGTGCTAACCGCCCCGAGCTCTGGAATTTTGGACAAGGCACTTTCAGTTTTTCTGTTTCTGCTCATAATTGTTTCAACTTTCTTCAACCAGTTCGGCGCATACTACTTCGTAAAATCTTACGGCCTCAAAACCGGCCCAAAACACGCCACTAAACTTCCAACTGTGGCAGTGGTCGTAACTTCATACAACGAAAAACCCCCCCTCCTGAAGAAAACATTGCTCAGCTTGAAGAAGATGGATTACCCGAAAAGCAAAATGAACCTGTACCTGCTTGATGACTCAACAGATAAGCAAATACTTGCAGAGATGAAAGAGTTCTGCAGAGATGAGAAAATAAAACTGGTCCACAGAACCGACAGAAAGGGGTTCAAGGGGGGAGCACTCAATGAATTCATTGAAACTGCAAATGAGGAATTTCTTGCAATATTTGATGCTGATGAATTTTTGATTGACCCTGCTTTCCTGAAAGAATGCCTTGGGCACTTTGAGGATGATGAAGTTGCATACATACAAACAGTCAAGAAATTCGATGCAAGCTCCACCCTCTCAACTACAATTGACACTGCATTCACATTCTTCTTCAACTGCGTACAGCCGGTGAGAAGCTCCCAGGGTTTTCCAATGTTCTGCGGCTCCTGTGGAATATTGAAAATCTCGAGCTTAAAGAAAGTCGGCGGCTTCCCCGATTCGGTAACAGAAGATGCGGCATTTTCCCTTGTTGCCGATTCCCACGGGCTCAAGGGAGTATATGTCCAGAAAGTATATGCGCTGGGAAAGGGAATAGAAAAGTTCACTGAATTTTGCGCCCAGCAGTGGAGGTACAATTTCGGAAATACAAAGCTCTTCAGGCAATACCTTGAGCACTTCCCGAGGATTTCATTTGGCAAGCAGTTCCATTACCTATGCCATATTTTCGGGCTGCACTACCTCTCAATCGTTTTCATAATGCTTGCACTTGTAACAATAGTCCTCACCTTCTCTGATTACAGGTCTCTTGCTGCATCCCTTCCGCTCATAACAAACCAGGCACTCCCTTCGCTCAACTCGCTAACTTTCAAAATAGAGCTTCTGGGCACGGTTTCAATACTCTCAACTCTCGCCTCAATGCTCATAATCTCAAAGCTTTATTTCAACTCATTCCTTTTCGGCTTCTATGTTTACCTCTCCAATTTCGCAATAGCATTTGTGCGAGCAAAGGCGGCAGTATCAGCGCTTTTTGTAAATCTTGCCCGCTTCAAGGGGGTAAAAAGGGAGGAAAGCGAGGGGCACTCATTTTCAGAGGCATTGAGGGGTTCTGTTTTTGAAAGCATATTCGCAGTTTTGTTCTTTTTCACTGCATACCTTGCCATTCTCAGGGGAGATATAATAGGCACATTCTGGCTCGGCTGGTACGGAGTCCTTTTCTCAACTACATTCGTATTCCTGCGGAAGTACGGCTAGCTTAATCTGCAATTTAAAAACAAACTACCTGCCGAATTTTCCATGGCATTCTTTTCTTTTCAAAATATCAAACAAAACTACTCTTCCTTCTCAACTTTGTAAATATTCCCCATATTCTTCAAGTATACCCGAAAATAGTTGTGCGAACGATGCAGGCGAAAAGATAAAGCATATTGCAGGTGAGGCAAACAAAATGCTTTTCTACATGGAAAAAAGACAAGATAACAAAAAAATGCGGGGAGGAGGATTTTTGGGCGCCCGTGCGCAGGTGTAGGTTTCTTTCTTTTCCCGCACCTTGCGGCTTTTCTTTCTTCCGTATAACGGCGACAGCCGTTTGCGGTCTTTTGCGCGAAGCGCAAAAAGTAAGAAAGAAAAGGGGCAGAACCCCCGTAGGCGCTAACGCCACAGGGTGTCTTATGGTGGTAACCATTCAACACCAACCTAAGCCCTGCACATTTGACCAGACTCTGTCATCCCCGCAGAAAAACTCAGGAATAATTGTTTGCACTTAAAAATATAAATAGTTGTCCCCCAAACCTTACCCAAGGGGCCATAGGGTAACCTGGCCATCCTTCTGGCTTCGGGCGAGAACCGCAAGCAGGTTATTTGCCGCAATCGATTCTCAGAAAAAGTCAGAGATCTGAGTTCAAATCTCAGTGGCCCCATTACGTTTAACAGCTTTCCACAAAACCTGCAAACCTATTTAAACAAAAAACTGCATATCCAATTATGGCCCAGCGAGGCATGCTCGCAAGAAAGCTGAAAAAAGACTTAACTGATTTTAGGGAAGGCGGGCCGATTCTCAAGTTTGATATAGGCGGGCCCGCAAAGAAATTAAGGCAAAAATATCCACATATAAACCCTTATTCCCTGGGCAGGAAAGATGCATCCAACCTTGTTTTCGCAAAAAATGAGAAGGTTAAAACGAGCCAGGGAGAATGCAAGGTTTACGACATAAACAGGATGTTTTTCGACAAATTCGAAGACAACTCCAGGACATTCAACCTTTCTCCGGAAATAAGCGGCAAAAGGCACGAGCTTATTGGCAATCCCAAATTTTCGGAAATTAACGAGAGAGAGGCAAAAAGGAATTCGTTGAAGGCAATTGCAATGGCGGCAACTGCAAGGTTCAGGTTTGAGATAGTTGAATTCGAGGGTTTTGACCGCATTGACGGACCGAGGAAGTTTTATGCCCATACCTACACCCCCCGCTCAAAAAAGCCGTTCCATGGATACCCTTTTGCAATGGTCCTCCCGGGCCTTGATACCGTTGCGGGGATGTATGACCCTGTCGCTCGCCTACTGGTTAAGAATGGTTACAAGGTAATGGTGGTCTCCCGCCCTCTTGACATGCTTCTTGACATTATGCTTCAGGGGCTGCCACTGGCATTTTATGCAGGCGTTCATGCCGGCGGCATGAAAGATATTGACCAAAACAGCCCCAAAAACTTAGTTGTCGGTTTTTCAGAGGGAAGTGCAAGGGGGCCCGCTCTCCAGTCAATTTCGCGGGTTCAGCACAGGCTCGGGCTAGGGGTCGGAATGCCGCTACTGCCAAACGGCGCATTTTTTTCAGGCCCGTATTTCATGAGCCAGATGTTCAGGAATCTTAACAAGCTTGAGCAGGAACAAAAGCAAATGCCATTTGTTCTTAAACAGGTTCTTGAGGAAACCAGGCAGCTTGGCATAACCCTTGAAACTGGGCACGACCATGCCTTTTGGTGGTCTGTTTCTCCCCGGCTCTTTGTCCCAATGCTGGAAAAGAAACTGAAAAATACCGCATGGAATGAAACGAAATTGTTCCTTGCGGGCGGGAAGGCAGACCCGGTAGTGCCATTTAACCAAGTTACAAGATTTTGGGCAGATGCAACTATTCTGGGAGTGGATGCTGGAAAGATTTTCGCTGTTGAAGGCCCTGGCATACACCCCTTGCCTGAAGGGAGAGGGGAGATGAGCAAAAGTGCCTATTCCTCGCAGGTTCGCTCCGACATAGTGAAAATGTTTTCGGGTTTTTTGCAATTCATCGGAAAGCTGAAATAGCCC
>CAYTXD010000113.1:0-4885 GCA_964441305.1 Microcaldota archaeon | reverse complement strand
AGCCTTCGCTTCACAGGGTTTCGATAATGTGCCACACGGTAAGGGTGCTCCCAGGGAAATCACTTAAACTCAACCCTGTGGTCTGTCCTCCGTACAATGCGGACTTTGACGGGGACGAGATGAACCTCCACGTAATCCAGAATGCGGAGGCGCAGGTTGAGGCGGAGGAGCTCATGAAAGTTAGCGGGCAGATTATCGCCCCGAGGCACGGGCATGCAATAGTCAAGCCGCAGGAGGATCACGTCAGCGGCGCATACGCGCTAACCAGGGATGACACCGAATTCAACAAGTTCCAGGTATCCAAGATCCTTGCAATGGCAGGCATAACAAGGCTTCCCGAGCCGGACAGGAAAGGGGGGAAATATTCAGGGAAGCTTCTCTTTTCGCTTCTGTTCCCAAAGGAGCTCAATATAAATCTCAAATCAAAACTCGGAAAGGAAATTGTTATAAAGAACGGAATCCTTCTTGAAGGAGAGCTTGAGAGCAGGGCGCTTGAAGGGGAAGTGCTGGAGAAGATATTCCACCTCAAGGGGCCCGAATTCACAAGGAAGTTCATTGACGACTCAACAAGGATTTCTCTTGCCGCGCTCGCGTGGCTCGGCTTCTCGGTTTCCTCCAGAAACTACTCTCTTGATGATGAGGCGGAAAAGAAAATAGAAAGCATTGTGGACACCACAAAAAGGGAAATAGACGGCGCGGTTCTCCAGTACAAGAACAAGACCCTTGAGAGGGAGCCGGGAATGACAAGGAGGGAAACGCTCGAGAACAAAGTAATGATGCTCACCTCCAGGGCAAGGACCAGCGCGGGGAATGCGCTTGAAAAATCCCTTGGAATGGACAACACATCCATAGTCATGGCAAAGGTTGGCGCGAGGGGCTCTATCCTAAACGCCATCCAGATGGCCGCGCTTGTCGGCCAGCAGGCAGTTAGGGGAAAACGGGTCTCAAGAGGATACGGAAAAAGGCCTCTTATCCATTTCCAGAAATCAGACCTTGGGGCGGCATCCCATGGGTTTGTATACGATTCATTCAGGACAGGGCTTAACCCTGCAGAGTTCTTCTTCCACTCCATGGGTGGAAGGGAGGCGCTTGTAAACACAGCTATCCGGACTGCCCGCTCAGGATATATGCAGAGGAGGCTGATAAACGCGCTTCAGGACATGGTCGTAAGAAAGGACCTGTCTGTGAGGGATGCCCGAGGAGTAATAACCGAATTCCAGTATGGGGGAGATACAAAAGACCCGACACTTGCAACCTCTGAAAAGGAATTTGTCGGAGGCCCGAAAATGGAAGACACTGACACGGCGTGATATTATGGCAAAAGATGAAAAGCAATTGGTAGTTAAGGGAGAGGCAGTAGGTATTGTTGCCGCCCAGTCGCTCGGAGAGCCGGGCACACAGATGACAATGAGGACTTTCCACTACGCAGGCGTGGCGGAGCAGGTGCCTACCGGCCTTCCAAGGCTCATTGAGCTTGTGGATGCGAGGAAAGCCCCCAAAAAGCCAATGATGGACATTTACCTTAAGGAAAAGTATGCAAAGGACGAGAAAAAGGCAATGAAAGTCGCCGAGGAGATAGAGAGAATCACGCTGGAAAAGGTTGCAAAAATCGAGGAGGATTTCGTTTCAAAGAAAATAGAGGTTGTACTCAATGAAGGCCTTTTGAAAGATGAGGGGCTTAACCTTGAAGAAGTCAGAAAGAAAATAAAGAAAAACGCGGTAGGCAGTGCCGAAGTGAAGGGAAACAAGGTAACAATAAAGCCAAGGGGAACTGCGCTCAGGACCATAAGGAGGGCGACAAACAAGCTAAAAATGTTCCACATAAAGGGCATTGAGGGAATAACAAAGGCGATGACGCTGAAAAAGGGAAACAGCTATTTCATCAGGACCTCCGGCTCAAACCTCAAGGAAATGATGAAGCATCCTGCAATCATTCCAGAGCAGGTATATTCCAATGACGTAATGGAAATTGAGAAGGTGCTCGGAATCGAGGCGGCGAGGAACTCACTTGTCCATGAGCTTCACCAGGTCCTTGACCTTCAGGGGCTTGCGGTTGATATCAGGCACATAATGCTTCTGGCGGACTCAATGTCAATGGACGGTTACATCAAGTCCATTGGAAGGCACGGGCTTTCGGGTGAGAAAGCAGGGGTTCTTGCAAGGGCCGCATTCGAGGAAACGATAAAGCACCTCATAAACGCGAGCATTTCGGGGGAAGAGGACAGGCTCATCGGAGTCACGGAAAACATAATAGTTGGGCAGACAGTTCCGGTCGGAACCGGTCTTGTTAAGCTTGTAATGAGGGCCCCGCAAAAGAAAGAAGAGGAGAAGAAAGAGGAAAAAAAGGAAGAGCCAAAGAAAGAGGAGAAGAAGCAAGAAAAGAAAGAGAAGAAAGAGAAGAAAAAGGAAATTAAGGAAGAAAAGAAAAAGGAATTGAAAGAAGAGAAAGAAGAAAAGAAGAAGGCCCCAAAGGAAGAAAAGAAAAAAGACAAGAAGGAAAAAAAGGCAGGCAAGAAAGAGCAGAAAAAGAAAGAAAAGGCAGAGGCAAAAAAAGAAAAGAAGGGCAAAAAGGAAAAGAAAAAGAAAGAGTGAAGAATGATATCAAGAAACTATAAGAACCTAAAGATGGGAAAACAAACATCAAGAAACTATAAGAATGTAAAGATGGGAAAACAAACATCAAGAAACTATAAGAATGTAAAGACACGGGGAAAACAGGAAAATAAAAACAGGAAAACAGCAAGATGAAAACAGGAAAACAGCAAGATGAAAACAGGAAAACAGCAAGATGAAAACAGCAAGATGAAAACAGCAAGATGAAAACAGCAAGATGAAAACAGGACGATAAAAATAATGAATATTAACAGAGGGATTTTATGGTTGACGTAGATAAGGCGTTGAGAATGGCTGTTGACACCGGAAAGGTGAAATTTGGGACAAGGGACGCGGCAAAGAGCGCAATGAGTGGAAAGACCAAGATGATTGTGCTTTCAAGCAACTGCCCTGCAGATACAAAAGCAGACATCGAGAACTATTCGGAGCTTTCCGGCTTGCCAGTGCTAAGCTACAATGGAACCGGGTACGAGCTCGGGGAAGTGTGCGGAAAGCCGTTTGTGATTTCGGCAATGGCGATTGACGATCCTGGCAATTCCAGGATACTCGATGCAGTAAAAGAGAAGAAGTGATGGCCAACATTTAAATTTGCAGGATGCCCCAATCATTTCGCATTGAAAACAGTGATTCACGATGGTCGTAATAGGAAATGACGAGATGAGGTGCATAAGCCTTTTTGAAAGCATCACCGGCGCAATGGTTGATGACTGCATACTGGAAAAGGAATGGGTTGCATTCATAATAAAAGAGGGGCAGATTGGCAAGGCAATTGGAAAAAAGGGCGCAAACATCCAGCGCGCAAGAACCGCCTTTCGCAAGCCAGTATACGTTGTGGAAAACAGCGGCGAGATGGAAAAGTTCATACAGAACCTTTTCGGGAATATACCCATAAAGAATATAAACATTCACGAGAAGAATAATAACAAGACAGCTTATGTTGCAGTGGATGACAAGGACCGCGGAAATGCCATAGGAAAGGGAGGCGAAAAAATAAAGTTCAGCAGGCAGCTCCTGGTAAGAAAATTTAATTGTGATTTAAAGCTAAATACGAAGTGATATTATGGGAAAAGGAGGAGAATTTGCAGGAGATATCCTGAAAAGGAGAAGGCAGAACAGGAGATGGCTCAGAAAGAAATGGAAAAGAAAGGCGCTTAACCTCAGGGACAAGTTCGATCCATTGGAGGGCTCTCCGATGGCAAAGGGAATAGTTCTTGAGAAAAAGGCATACGAGCAGAAGCAGCCCCACTCAGGTTTGATTAAGTGCGTGAAAGTCCAGCTAATCAAAAACGGAAAAGTAGTTTCAGCATTTGCGCCACGAGACGGCGCAATAAACTATATTGACGAGCACGACGAGGTCACAATTGACGGGCTCGGCGGCTCCCAGAGAGGGCAGATGGGCTCCATTCCGGGAGTGAGATACAAGGTTATTGCGGTAAACGGCGTTGACCTCCAGATGCTGAGGAAGAAGAGAAAGGAGAAGCCAAAGAGGTAATGACATGCCAAAGATATTTGATAAATACGACGTGACAAACATAGAAGTCAAGGATCCTTCACTAGTCCAATACATCTCCCTAAATGAGATTAGGATGCCCCACTCACACGGAAGGCATGCAAAAAAGAAGCTTGCCAAAAAGAACGTGAATATCGTTGAGAGGCTGGTTAACAAGCTCATGAGGGGCGGAACCGGGGAGAAGACATCCGGAAAGGTTGTAAGAACAAACGGCGGGATACAGGGAAAGAAAACTAAAGCGCTCAAGATAGTCGAGGAGGCATTCGACATTGTCGCAAAAAAGACAAAACAAAACCCTGTGCAGCTTCTTGTTGACGCACTCCAGAACACCGCACCAAGGGAAGACTTTACAAGGGTATCTTTTGGAGGAGTTTCCTACCAGGTTGCAGTTGACGTATCCGCCTCAAGAAGGCTGGACATGGCGCTCAAGAACATCGCGCTTGCGGCAATCATCGGCTCATTTGCAAAGAAGAAGACAATGGCTCAGGCACTCGCGGATGAACTCGAAAACGCCGCAAAGAACGACTCCAACGCATCATACGCGGTAAAGAAGCGCGATGAGACGGAAAGGATGTCAAGGAGCGCAAGGTAATGCAAAGTGCCTAAGTTGCGATATTTTGGTGGCACGAGATGCACCATGTGGAATTGAAAGGAGTGCGGACAGCGCTTCTTGAATTTCCTTTTTTATTTATTTTTGCGATTTTCCCTGTGCTTCCTTAAAAATATGACACCTCGAGAATTATCATAACCTTTCATAACTAT
>CAYTXD010000112.1:0-4887 GCA_964441305.1 Microcaldota archaeon | reverse complement strand
TCAGAAAGAAGCAAAAATTTTTCTATTGTGTAGAGGAAAAAGGAAACGGCCTAAGAATATGGCTAACGGAATAATAATATTACCTTAGGCTGGCCTTATATTCCAGAAAGCTCTTTTGCGCGGGTCTTGTCCAAGTAATTTAATTGGCTCATTATTTCTTCGTATTTTGTGCCGTCCTCCTTCTTCAGGAGGTGGAGCTTTTCCGAAATTTTTGAAATATCAAGCTCGAGGGAAGAGAGGACTACTGCAGAAGTGCTGGTTGGAAGTGTTTTTAGAAAATGGGCTGCCTTCTTGTCGCTCATTTCAAGTAGAATCTGTGTGAGCTTGCCGTGGGGCATCTGTATTGGAGAGTTCTTTATAATGGATGCGGAATCCAGAGGTTTTATTGCAAGCGATTTGGAAATGTTGTCAAAATAGCCGGAAATCTCACATATCTTCTCTTCTGGCATGTTCTCAAGCATCTTTGCCGCCTCTCTCGGGGGGATGTTTACAATTAAATGTGAAAGCTCCATTCCGCTTAGGCTGCGTACTGTTTTTGCTTTTTCCTCTGCTGCCAAATCTTCAATCGATTTCATGCTAATATGCCTCATTCCGGGAATATAAACCTATTCATAAGAGGGAGATTTCTTTTTTGCCCTTCTTCAGCATTACGTCCTGCTTCTTTATTGTCCTGCCGATTACCCGCGGCTTTAGCTTGTATTTTGATGCTATCTTGATTATCTTTTTTGCCTCTGCTTCATGGGCGATAACTACGAAGCCCACCCCCATATTGAATGTGCGGTGCATCTCGTAATCATCAACCCCTGCGTTTTTCTGGAGCTGTCTGAAAATTTTCATTGGCGGAGGCATGGCATCAAGCATGAAGCCCACTTTTCCCTGCTTTCCTATTCTCATGAGCTTTGAGAAGCCGCCCCCCGTGATGTTTGCAAGCCCGGAAACTTTGCATTTCTTCAGTATTTCAAGCACAGGTTTTACATAAAGCTTTGTTGGGGTGAGGATCGCTTTCCAGTCCTTTTTGGGTATTACTTTTCGGGCGAGGGAATAGCCGTTGGAGTGAATTCCGGAGGATGCAAAGCCAATTATTGTCTGGCCCGGCTTGAGCTTTTTTCCCGTAATCAGCTCGCCTTCCAATACGCCAATTGCGGTTGCCGCAATGTCGAATCCTTTGCCCTTTTTCTTTCCCGTTATTATGTTTGGGAGCACTGCTGTCTCCCCTCCAAGTATTGCGCACCCTGATTCGCGGGATGCTTTGGAAAAGCCCTTCATAACATCGTAAATAAGTTTTTCATCCTCTTTTTCAACTGCCAAATAGTCGACTATTGCTATCGGCTTTGCGCCAATGCAGATCAAGTCGTTTACAACCATTGCAACGCAGTCAATTCCCACCGTATCGTATTTTCCAAGGTGCTCTGCAACAAGGAGCTTTGAGCCGACCCCGTCAACTGTTATTGCAAGCTTTTGCTTGCCGACTTTAATCATGCCTGCGTAATGGCCAGCTGGCCCGGAGGAATATTTGTTCTGCGTGGAAAGGACAAGGGAGGAAATAGAACTATGTATTTCATCTGCTTTTTTTACATCTACGCCAGAATCCGAATAGGTAATCTTTTTCATAATCCCACCTGAGGTAGGAAACTCGAACAAACTTTATAAACTATCACTTAGATAGGTACTTGGTGGTTTGATGAGCGGCATTGCTACTTCAATGGCTTATAAGCTTATTATCGGTCTTGTTCAGTTTGTTATAGGTATAGGGATATCCACTGCTGCTATTTTTTACGGACTTAGAATATTAGATATAATGACTGCGGGGATTAATGAATGGAAGGAAATACAGAAGGGCAATGTGGCTGTCGGAATAGTGGTTGTTGCGATTATCTACTCCATTGCATTTGTTGTGCAGACAGGCGTTATGAATTTCATGAATGGGGTAAGTCCTGAGCTTCTTACTCCCGGAATGGAGGAAAAGCTAATAATTGCAGTTCTAGTTGGTGTTGCAAATTTGCTTCTTTGGCTTTTCTCTGCGATAATATCACTAGGGATCGCAGTGAGTGTGATAAAGCATGCAACTTTAGGGCTGAAAGTGAATGAAGAGCTGAAAAGCGGGAATGTTGCTGTTGCCCTTTACACTGCTGGGGTGCTGTTTGCAATTTCATTTATGGTAAAGGCGGCAGTTGAGGGAATATCAAATGCGATAAATATCGTGGATATTGCCCTCCTTCTGGGGCTTTAGGCAAGCGCAAGATGCATTCTTTTGTCTGCCTGCTCCGCCCAGTCATTTCCTTTTGTTTTTATTTTTATCTTGTGTGCCGAAACTTCCGCATTCTTCTTTGCTTCAAGAATAGTGTCTGCAGTAGCCAAAACTACTCCCATCCTCCTGTTAACATGCGCTTCCGGCTTTCCAAACAGCTTGAGAATAACTCCTTTCTCACTCATGCAGTCCCAAATCCCTTTGAAGCTCGTGTCCTTTCCCTCATAAGGGGAGAGCAGCACATGGGATGCGCCTGATGCAATGGGCTCAAGAACCCTGTAGCCGTTTACTGTTTCTGCAGGAATTGGAAGACCTGATACCGCGCGTATGTGGAGCCCGAATTCAGAAAGAGTAACTGGATGGGTGGCTATCGTAATCAGGCCTGTGTCGTGTGGCCTTGGTGAAATTTCGTTTCCATAAACTTGCACGTGCCCATCCTGCTCCTTTACAAAGAGCTCGCAGCCGAAAAGCCCGACTCCGCCAAGCGCGTCAGTTATCTTCTTTGTCGCCTCGTAAATTTTCAGCTCCGCTTTAAGGGCAAGATCCTCATCAACTTTCCCGTCTTCCGATTTCCAGGGGAGGTATTGGGAAACGTCCGGTCCCTGCCATGAGGAATGGTAGTCCCCCTCTATTTGGTAATGCCCAACTGGCTTTGGAAAAGTGGTGACAATTTTTCCATCCTCGTCGTAATGTCTTGTAGCAAGCTCAGTTACTTCAGTGTCAAAATCAATGAAACCTTCTACTATTACTTCCTCGCTTGAGCCGCGCGCCTCCTTTACTGCCAAATCCACTGCTTTTTGCACTTCTTCTGGCCCGTTGACATCTGTTGAGCCGAGCCCGGAGGAACTTTGTATTGCCTTTACTACACAGGGGTAGCCCACTTTTTCGCATGCGTCCTTTACTGATGCAGGGTCGTCTGTTCTTGCATTCATGTAGGGAGAGGTTTTCACCCCTGCCTCTTTTGCAATCAGCTCGCGGATTCTTTTTCTGTGCATTGCCGCATGCGTCGCCTTTGCGTTTGGAACCACGAAAAAGCCCTCTTTCTCAAGCTCTGAGAGCAAGTCCAAATTTATTGCCTCTATTTCGGGTATGAGTGCGTCGGGCTTTTCCTTTTCCACAATTTCGCGAAGCTTTTCGGCATCAAGCATGTTTATTGCATAATGCCGGTCTGCAACTCTCATGCCTGGTGAGTTTTCATACCTGTCAACAGCAATTGTCTCAATTCCGAGCCTCTGCGCCTCTATTATCTGCTCCTGGCCAAGCTCGCCTGTGCCGAGGAACATTAGCTTCAATGAGCCGTCTGTAAGAGTTGTTCCAATTTCGTTTCTCTTGCCCATGTAAACCACCTGTTTACGCGGGGGTTTCCCGCCTCATGTACGCACTTTCTCGCAAATTCCCCACATGCTCGATTTTCTTTTCAATGAGCTCCTTTTTGCCTATGTCGCTTCGGTGCCTTATGTTTCCTTTTATTTGGGAAATTGCTTTTTCCGCCACCTGTTCTGCGCCGAAAATGTCATCCGCAATTCCTACCAGCGCAATTGAGCGGGAGGTTCCTGAAAGTATTTTTCCCTCCTGCTCGTCCACTGATGCATAGTAGAGCTTTGCCCCTATTTCGGATATTTCTTTTTCATTCACGATAATTTGTTCCCCTTTTACTGCCTTGTCTGGATATCCTGCTGGGACTACGTATTTGCATACTGTCGCCATATCAGAGAATGAAACGTCTGATTCCGAAAGATTGCCTTCTGCCATCTTGCCGAAAATGGAGGTAAGGTCACTTTCCAGCAGGGAAAGCACATTCATTGCCTCCGGGTCTCCAAAGCGCGCGTTGAATTCCACAACTTTGGGCCCTTTTGTTGTAAGCATGAACTGGCCGTAGAGTATGCCGACAAATTTCTTTCCTGTGGATTTAGTGAAGGATTCAATGGTGTGCCTCATTATTTCAAGAGCATCATCATACTCCTTTTGGTCCATGAAGGGAAGCAATTTTCCCTTGCTGGTGTAGCTGCCCATGCCGCCTGTGTTTCCAGAAATAGAAACACGATTGTTCCTCCTGACAACGATAAAACCAGTTGGAACTGTAACACAACCAACGTACCCATCATAATCGACTTCTTCAATGTTATTTTTCCTTATGGATGCTTTAACTTTCTTCTGGACTTCAATCGAATAAACGGGCTCAACAGAATAATATTTATCGTTTAAAGGGTTAAGCATTTTTTTTCTTTTATCTACAGTTATAACTCCTACTTTCCCCGTTTTCAAAAAAAGTTCTTGAATATCGTCTATCAGTCTTTTTGATGCACTATGTAGCCTCATTTGGCCTCTGTGAATATCGCCATCTCCTAGTGCAAAAGAATCTAAAAATAGATCAATGGTATTAGGGTTTGCATTTTTTATATAAACCGGAATGAACTTCTTTCGAGCTGTGCCGAACTTTTTTAGATAATCGAAAAGTTGTACAGAATTTATCCTGAAACCCTTGGCATCCTCAAAAATTTTGAATGGTAATTTCTCTAAAATCCTCTTCATTTTATTATGGTGTTTTGAGCGTTTTGACTGACAGATATAAACTCTTTTATTAGTAGATTTAGAGTGGATAGTGTAACCTTCTGAAAGATACAACCCTAGGAAAGCTG
>CAYTXD010000111.1:0-4897 GCA_964441305.1 Microcaldota archaeon | reverse complement strand
GAACGCAACCGCCTGACCGGGCGCATGGCGCGCACCGCACGGGTTGGTGCCAGCCTGTCGGGCGCCGGGATCAGCTTTGCCGCCAATACGCTGTTTGGCGGCGAGGAGGGAGATGAGAGGAGCTGCGAGGTTAACGGCTGCCCCGGAACCCAGACATGCTACAATGGGGAGTGGGGGGAGTGCTACCAGAAAGAGAAAGTATGTATGCCCGGAACAAGGAGGGGGTGCGCAATTGACAACTGCAATTTTGGGTATGCAGTATGCAACGAATGCGGGACAGGGTACGGCCCATGCATGCCGGAGTGAGCGTATGAAAGATTTAAATGTATTCCCTCGTAATAAGTGCATGATGTGTGGCCTAGAAAGGGGCAGAAGGGCGTTCATTTTCTCAATTGACGCATTTGTCGCATTCTCCCTGGTAATGCTTGCTATATATTCACTTTTCATACTCGTAAGTGTGCCGGAATCGTATTATTCAACATATGAGCAGGCATACGATTTGGCAAGCGATACTTTGGTCATCCTGGACAGGACGAATGAGAGCGCGGGAACAACCTATGTTGAGGAAATGTTTGACTGTGCGCTTAATAGTGGCTCTTGTAATTTCCACCAGCAAAATGCAAGGAAAAGGATAGATGAAATGATTCCAGAGCAATGGGGGTACAGGGTTGATTTCTATGATGCTGCGGTCGGGGAGTGGGAGAATGTTTATGACACCTCGTATCAAGACAACCCGCACAAGGACAGATACCAGAAGGTGCAGGCAAGCTCGACCATATTCGTGCAGGGATATTCCAGAAGCGGGATGCCGGACCAGGGCCAGTCGCCCTACTGCTATATTACGGGAGAGGGGTACGGGCTTTATGACGGCGATTACCAGACAGCGGATGCTGCAGGAGAGGACTGCACAAGGAACCTTTGCAACCCCCCTACCTCCAACTTCAATGCGGGCGATTTGAAAACAGGGCTGATTAAGCTCACTGTGTATATATGAGGTTTTGAAATGGCAATGATAAAGGAAAAGAAGGGATTTTTCTTCACAGTGCTAATGATAGTCCTGGTTTCGTTCATGATTGCATCAGTCAGCATATGGTCCCAGGTTAACGAGGCAAAGGATGCAAGGTACCCGGATAAAATAAGCGCGCGCTCAATGAAGCGCCTTCTTGAGCAGGTGAGCGAAGAGAGATTGGGCGTATTTGTGAACGAATCCGCATTCTTTGCCCTCCACAAGCTTGACGCGCACCTGAGGGGGTACAGGTATGATGTGGATGGGATTTACCTTAGAACTGAGGAGCCCATTCTTCTTGAGGATTATGAAGATATTAATGAAACAATGTACGAGCTGATAATGTACGGGAACAGCACAGATGACGAGAGCATAGATTTCGGAACCCTTGAATATAGCGAGGATGAGACAAAAAGGTACACCCTTGTTAACGGGTGGAATGGCACGATGAGCGATGTTTCGGAAACAATGGGGTTTGAGTTTGACCTGAAGGAAGTAAACAACTTTTCATTTGAGCAGGTTGATGCGTGGAATGTGAAAGTTTCATATGATATTGTGGTAACGATTAGAAGCAGGGAGAGGGAGATGACTCTTGAGGAAAAAAGCTTCAGTTTGGAGAGCGAGTTCCCGATTACTGGTTACGAAGACCCGATGGTTGCTTACTGGGATTATATGACCAGGGTTTCAAAGGGAGACAATCCGGCGGATTACAGCAGAGTTATCGAAAAGCAGATTTTCAAGGGAATTTACAATACTACAGAGGATATTGCGCCGCAGAGGGCAGGGCATCCAATTGTAGCCCACCACGCAAGGGGAAGGGGATGGATTTACGGCGTGCTTACAAAAAGCCGGAGTGAGATGGTGGACAACAGGGAAGGGGATTTGAGAAATGAGAGCATGAGGTTGTGGTACGGAACTGCGCAGGAGTTTGGGGATGCGAATATCACTGGCTATGAAGGGTTTGTGATTACCACCCCTCCTTATACCACTGTTGAATACGCGGATACGGTTTCCTCAACACCTGGAAACACATGCTTATACAATACAACAATAAATTTCAGGGAATGGCAGGAGAATGAAGATGAGAGTTGCGAGGATATCTGCGATGATAAAAAAGAAACATGCGAGAACACCCATTGCGGCGGCTCTTCATGCGCGCAGTGCGATGATGAATACGAGCTGTGCGTAAGGACAATAATTGATGACGGGGGAGGAGTTAATGATGATTTTGAGGATGTTGGGGTCCCATACTATGACCCCAACGGGGGAATGGAATGCCCGGGGCTTGTTTATGTTACAGAGTATGAAACAGTAGACATAGAAGGGGACCACACATTCAGCTGCGACTGGTATTTTGTTGATGAGAATACTTCCCAGTGCTTTGACTGCTACCAGTGGACTCCGGGTTGCGCGTTTGACTGCACTGCCGCATCAGGAGTTTGGAATAATACTGATGATGCAGGGGGCAAAGAGGCATATCTTGACAGGAAAGCGGCCGCAACACCCATTGAACAGGACTTTGTTTATGGGGGGACGGAGCCGATAAATGACAGCCATGTTGCCCGCGAAAAGGAGTTTTTCGGGAGGGTAGGGGGCAGGACTACGGAGGAATCGGATATTATTTACATGCACTTCAGGGATGACCCATCATCTTTTGCAGAGGAAGGGGACAGGCGGCTTTTCATTTTCCTGGATGATGAGGAGAAGCCCATAAATACTGTAAATGAGAGTGGAATTGAGCAGTGGCTTGAGGAGGAGGCGCCGCCTGCGTTCAATGAGAGCACCCCGACTTACCCAAGCGGAAGCACGAGCATACAGCCGAAAGAAATGCTTGAGGTCTGGGATATTGAAAATTTCAGGGATGCTGTAGCAAGCGCGCTTTATGTTCAGAGCGATAAGGCGCCGAGCTTTTTGGAGAGGTTTGTTGAGGGAGGGATTGACAAGGAGAATGCGACAATGGGAATCGAGGGGTTCACTGTAGGAAGGTGGGCAGGCGCAGATGAGGATGGGGATGAAGTACCCCTTGAGGATGATAAGAGGTTTGGGGAGAATGATAATTTGAGCGAGGAGGAGAGGAATGAGTTCTCAAGGATTGACCATGAGTTCTTTGGTGAAGAGGATGGCATACTGGTAAGGGGAATGCCTGGATGCAAGTCAAAGTTCATGTGCAACAATACAGAATACCCCTCTGCTATTGGTAATTTCAGAATCAATGAGAATAGGGAGAATGACTTTGATACAACAACAAAGGGCGGAATTGCGGATATTTGGTGCGAAAGGGGAGAAAACGAAGTGGCAGGATGCGCGGAATGAAATCAATGAAAGGGCAGGCGGCAATCGAGACATTGGCCATGGTTGGCTTTGTGCTCGCATTCTCATTGCCTATTGTATTCCTTTTGTTCACTACCGCGAATATTGAATCAGAGAATATATATGTGGGGCAGGCAAGAGTAAGTGCAAAAACAATTGCAGATGTTTCAAACAGGGTGTATTCTGAAGGGGAGGGAAGCAATCGGCTGGTGCTGGTAAGCATTCCTGAAAATACATTGAATGTTACAACCGAAAATTATGAGGTTGTGCTGAAGCTTGAAACCAGCAAGGGGGAAATGGATGTCGTTGCAGTGACTTACGCGAATATAACCAACGGCACCATGCCGTTGAGCGGAATGAGAGGAGACCCGGGGGACAAATACATATCCTCTGGTCTCCATGTTGTGAATGTCACCTCGAAAGGGGACTGGGTGGAGGTATCGTATGCGCAATAGAAAGAAAAAAGGGCAGGCATCGGTAGAATTCTTAGTATATGCCTCGTTTTTCATGGTTCTTTTCGTTGTTGCAACCGCACATTTTATTGACCAGTACCAGCAGGATGTGGTTAAAAGAGAAGGCGAGCTTGCAAAAGAATTCGGCGCGGGCTTTGCGGATGAAATAAACATGATGGTTGCTGTCGGAGATAGTTTTGAGGCGAACTTCACATTCGAGAAAAACCTGCTCGGGAGCCCCTATGATGTAACATTTTCGGATGACGGGTTTGTTATAGTGAACTGGAGCAGGGGCGCATTGGAATCAACTTATGCATACCCGTTGAGCACACAGAATATTACTGCGGGGAATGGTGTGGATGAAATAGAAGTCGAAGGAGTTAATTACATACAGCTTGATGAGAGCAAGGGAAAGTACATGCTTGTAAATGAGGGAGGAGGAATAACAATAAGCCAGGAACAGTGATTATATGAAAAAGGGACAGTATTTCTCATTCGACGCAATCGTTTCGGCAGTGATATTCGTGCTTGCTCTGGCGCTTCTCTCCAACCAGTGGTACACGGTTAATGCAATACAGAGCGAGATGGATGATGAGTTGCACAGCGAGGCGCTTAGGATTAGCGATGCATTGATGACTCCCGGAAGCCCTCTTGACTGGCAGAATGAATTTGAGAATGCGCTTCAAATCGGGGTGGCAGAGGATTATTCAAGCAACTCACTGGATTTTGACAAGGTGGATGAATTTAATCAAACTGTAATGAATCCGGAGGGAGTGGATTTATCAGAATACAATGAAACAAAAAACAAGTTCAACATTCCCACATACGAGTTTTTCATAAGGATAGTGAACACAGAAGGGAATGGAAATGCTGTGGGGAGAATTTACAACTACTCAATAGGCAGGGACCCGTTTGAGTACGGAAGTAACCATACCTCAATTGTTCACAGGGCAGCAACTTTGGAAGACGAATTCGTGAACATGAAGGTAATTGTCTGGCGGGAATAGCTTTTTCTGGGTTTAATTGGGCAGGGACAAGTAACATTTGCGATATCAGTATAATGGCAAAATAAAACAACCGGCTTTTACTGCTTCACCATTCAACAAACGCCAAAGTGGAAACCAGCTTG
>CAYTXD010000110.1:0-4915 GCA_964441305.1 Microcaldota archaeon | reverse complement strand
TTGTTATGGGCCTGCTCTGCACAATGAAAAGCTCGCCTGCTTCTTCCGCCCACTCGATGTCCTGGGGGAGTCCATAGTGGTCTTCAATTTTTTTTCCTATTTTCGCAAGCTCTACTATATGCTCGTCACTAAGCTTCTGGTTGTCCTGTATCTCCTCCGGAATATCCTTGTGGATGTTCTTCTCGCGCTCCATTGTAATCATCCAAGTCTGCTTTGCAACCCGTTTGTCCGCAATTTCCATCTTCTCCTTGTCCACTATGTAAAGGTCGGGGGTGGTTGAGCCGGAAACAACTATTTCCCCAAGCCCGTAAGCCGCCTCAATTGAAAGCTTCTTCGGGTCATTGGACATTGGCTCGACCGTGAAAAGAACTCCTGCCACTTCGCTCTGCACCATTTCCTGCACAACTGCGGCAAGCGCGACTTTCATGTGCTCGAAGTTGTTTTCCTCCCGGTAATAGATTGCGCGGGATTCGTAAAGCGACGCCCAGCAGTCCTTCACCCCCTGCACAACTTCGCCCTCACCCCGAACGTTAAGGAATGTGCTCTGCTGGCCCGCAAAGCTTGCCTCTGGCAAATCCTCCGCTGTTGCGGACGAGCGGACCGCAACATAGACTTCCTTTCCCCTCTTTTTGCAGAGCTCCTTGTATGCACTTATAACATCCTGCCTTATATCATCAGGTATGCTTCCGGCAAGTATTTTTGCCTTTATTGTTTCAGATGCCTTGTTGAGCTGTGCGGTGTCCTGGACATCCAGGTCGCCAGTGTATTCCTCAATAACCTTGTCAATTTCATTTACCTTTATGAATCTGTAGTATGCCTCGCTTGTTGTGCAGAAGCCGTCAGGTATCGGGAAATCCGCCTTCATCATTTCCCCTAAGTTCGCGCCTTTTCCTCCAACGTCCTCAATGCTTTCCCTAGAAAGCTCCTCAAACCAAAGAATATTTCCCATCCATACACCCCTTAAACATAAGCTATGGTGCATATCGAAGCTGAGTTTTTAAATACTTGCTAAAAGCGGTAGGGCTGGGGGCTGAAATGAGATAAGAAAAGGAAAAATAAGGGGTTTGAATAAAAAGAAAAGAGATTAAGAAAAAGCGAAAGCTACTTCCTGCCCTTGCCTTTCTTTTTTGAAGAAGGTTTCTTCCCTGCCCTTTTGGATGTTCTCTTCGGCTTTTTCTTCGCCGATTTTTTCGCCTTCAGCTTTCCTTCCTTGCCTCCCTTCCTTGGAGGTTTCTTCGCTTTTGCCTTCTTTTTGGCAGGCTTTTTTGCCTTCTTCTTGCCCGTTGACTTGGGAATGTTTATCTTCTTCGGCTCCGGGAGCTTTTCCCCGCTCGCGATTGAGCCAAGCTCCTTCTCAAGGTTTTTCCTCTCCTTTGACTTGGCGCTCATCGAGGCGTAAATCAGGTCCTTCTTGCTTATAATGTCTTTCACTTCCGCATCCTGAATCGGGTCGATGTCTGATGCCGCCCCTGACTCGAATGCATCGGCAAGCTCCCTTCCTTCTCCAATGAGCTGCTGGAGCTTCTGCCTGGGTTCCACAATCTTCTCATCGATTGACTTCTCCTTTGCAATCGCCTGCTCAAGCTCAAACTCGTAAGCGGATGTCTTCTCCTTGAGCTCCTTGAGGTACCTCCTCACGAAGTTTGCCTCAACCGCACCCCTGAGCTTTTCATAGTCCTTTTCGCTTTCCTTCACATAGCCGGCGAACTCATCGATTTTGGACTCATATTCCGACTTGTGGGTGCTTACCCAGTTGTCAACCTGCGAGATTCTTGAGATTTCCTTCTCCATGTCCTTGAGCGCGGCAAGCTGCTTCTCTATTGAGCCACGGGTTGTAGAGATGTTTCCGGCAATGTCTGTCTGCGCTTCGTTCAAACCCTCGAGCGAGCCGGTGACCGCGTCAAGCATCTGGTTCTGCTCCGCAATCCTTGCCTTTGCCTCGTTTACCCTTTCCCTTGCCTCTGCCTCCAGGGTCTGGAGTTCGGAAAGTTTTCCCTGCATGTCATCAAGCCCGACCACTTCATCGTGGAGCTTTCTTCTTGCCTCTCCAATCTTCTCATAAGAGTCGCCGTGAAGCCCCCTCAATTCATCAAGAAGCTCGTCTATCCTTATGCTTGAGTCGTCGAATGTCCTCTTGACTTCCTCCTCAAGCTCCGCAAGCTTCATATAATTGCCCTCCATATCCTCAACAACATTGGGGAGGTTTATTGCCCTCTGCTGGAGCGAAAGGATTGCCTGCTCTTTCTCAATAAGCTTGTCCGAAATTACGTCAAGCTCCGCCTCAAACTTGTTCTCAAGCGGCTCGAGGACTTCCCTGTAGAGATTTTCCTTGTTTCCCTTGAGTTCGGAAATGCCCCTTGCCTGCTCGTTAATCTCCTGAAGCTTTTTCTGGAGCTCGCCCGCAGTTCCTGACTGCTTAATTTTCATTCTTCGCTTCTCCTGGCCCTGCTGCTCTTCCTTTCCCTCATCATGATTTACATTTATATCGAGCTTTTCAGGAAGCTGCATTTCATCCTCCTGTGTTTTTGCCGGCTCCTTTATTTTTATATCATACTTGGGCGGCTCCTGTTTCTTGTTCATTTCGGTTTCAATGGAAGATTTGATGCTCTCAATATCCTCCTTTGCCTCCCTTATCTTTATCCCGAGCGGTGATGCTGCCATCTTCTTCTCTCTTTTCAGCGCAGCGGGCTTTTTCTTGATGTCAATTTTCTTTACTGCGGATGGCTCTATTTTCACTTCCTTTTTGGTGTCATTCTTTGGCTCTGCTTTCGGCTTTACCTGCTTCTTGTCCTTTTCTTCCTTCCCGCCATTTTCCTTGGGAGTTACTTCAACCTTCACCTTTTCCACCTGCGGATTTGCAGGAGTTGCCTCTTCAACAACGGTCATGTCAACAACCGGCTGAATCCTGACAGGTTCCGGCTCCTCAATTTTCTCCGGCTTTGGCGCCGGCCCGGGCTTCTTTTCCTCAATTTTCTTCTCCTGCATTGGCTCTTCCTTTTTCTCCTGCTTCTTCGGCTTGCCGAGCTTGAAGTACTCTATTCCGGGTATCTTTATCGGCTTTAGCGGGAGCTTTGGGAGAATGCCCCTCTTTTCCTCTGTCTCGCCGGTCCAGATTACAAATATCTTAGTTAGTTTATAGTCGATTTTAACAAGTCCCTGCTCCTCTAAAACTTCCACCCATTTCTCAAGAGTGGGCTCGCGCATCTTTGCCTCCCTGGACAACTCGTGAAGGTCCATTTTCCTTTTATCTTTGAGTATTCGTATAATCTTGTCAACATCCGTGCTTATGAGTAAATCATCTACCATTGGATATCACCTTTGAGTTTTAATTTCTGCTCCCGGAATAATTATGCATTAACTCCTTTATAAACCTATCGGGACATTATTTACCACACAACAAAATATCTACCCGTTCGACTAGGATAAAACACCACATGTTCGCCTAAGTACTGTTTTTTATAATTATTATTTCTAATATTCTCATGGCTTTCAAGAAAGAGGCAAAAAAGAAGAAAAAGGAATCCAAGAATCGTCTCCCTCTCACCGATGAAGTACCCACGATTAAACTCAATATTCCTGCCAAGGAAAGAAAAAAGCCGCGCCCGAAGGTGACACTTGACATTTCCACAGAGAAAAATAAAATTGCGGAGCTCGGGGCACAAAGCAGGGAATACAAAGTAACAATACAACATCCAATCGAAGATTCGTCAAAATATTACCTTATAGTCGAAACCGGGGAGAAAAAAACGGATATAACCGGCGCGAGGGTGACCCACAAGCAGAGGGAGATGGAGCAGAAACTGGAAGAGGGGGATATGCTGGAAACTTCTGCGGGGACCATAAAGGTTTGGGAAATTGATGCAAGCGACCCTGAGCAGAAAAGCGCAATGGTTTCGCTTGTTTCAAAAATGCTCAAAATAGAGGACTATTCGGAGCTGGAGGGATGGGGCTCATCCATATACACATACTCTTCTTACCAGCAGGTCAACCTGGTCAAGTATTTTGCATTTAAGGGTGATGAAATTGACTGCCAATTCAACGAGGAGAGCTTCAGGATAGAGAGGGACAACGGCTCGTACTATTTTATAGATACTTCCAGAGAAAAAGAAGTGAAGGTGGAAATGGACCGCCATGAAAATTATCGGGGCGAATATTACGTGACAGATTTGGCGAATTTTTATTCATATTCATCAGAAGAAGAGTACATGAGCCAGACGCACTCCATAATAGTACGCCCTGAAAAAGACGGCGGAAGTGCAGAAGTTTACCTGAAATACGGTTTCACACCTTCACTAAACGGGCATGAAAAGGAAAGAATACCCGTACAGATGGGAGGGGAAATGTTCATTTACGGCGGCACACAGAACCCAGGAACATATTACGAAGTTCTTACTCTTTTTCAGGAGAAGGTGCTAGGAAACCTCGGTCCGGGCGATGTGCTGGACAATGAGGGAAAGGAGATAGAGATTGAAAGCATATCTGAAAATGAAGTTAATGTGAAATGGACAGATGACTTCTGGATAAAGGAATTCATGAATTACGGAAACAGGGTGATGAAGAATTCCATCGGTGTTGGCGTGAACCTGGGAAGGAATACTTCTCTCAGCATACTTGATACGGTGGAAAGGATGGGCGAAGAAGGGGCATATGTGGAAACAGAGGAGCATATGGGAACCGGCTCCAGAACCGTTTCCCAGAGATTGGGGGGAAGCAGCAGGGAGGATTACATCACCCTGAGGCTTGACACCGAAATCGGCACCCGCCTGGCAGGGGATTTGGACCTTGCAATACAGAAGTCGTTGAATGGGAATTCGGGAACTGACTATGTTATTTTGGGTGGAGAGGTATCCAAGAAAAAGGGGAAGGGAACCTCCTTTGAGCTGGAGCTGAAAGAAGAGCGCGAAAAAGGCGAATT
>CAYTXD010000109.1:0-4926 GCA_964441305.1 Microcaldota archaeon | reverse complement strand
GAAGGAATGAACATTGATGACGGCATTGCGCTTGCGATAAAGGCGCTCAAGAAAACAAGTGAGACGCCAATCAAGCCGGCATCGCTCGAAATCGCGGTATCAACCCTAAAACACAGGGAATTCAAAATCCTCAGGGAAAAAGACGTTGAGAAATATCTCAAGTGAGGTGTATGGTAAGCTTAGACAAGGCAATAATTGCTCATCATGATGTTGGAGGGGAAAGATTCGAGATACTGGTTGACCCCAAGCTTGCTGAGATGTACAGAACAGGGCAGAAAAAAGAAATCAACAATGTCCTGGCAGTTGAGGAAGTATTCAAGAATTACCGAAGGGGCGACAGGCACAAGAGCAGCGACTTGGAAAAGGCTTTTGACACAACAGACATTTTCAGGATAGCGGACATAATTTTGAAGAAAGGAGAGATACAGCTTACAACAGACCAGAGGAGGGAGAAATTTGAGGAAAGGAAGAAGCAGATAATAACAATACTTGCCAGGGAAGCGATTGATCCAAGAACGGATGCGCCGCATACCAGGCAGAGAATTGAGAATGCGCTGGAGCAGGCAAAAAAAGTCAACATCGACCCGATGAAGGACGCGGAATCCCAAATTGAAGACATTGTGAAGGCACTGAGGCCGATTATCCCGCTGAAATTCAAGAAAATAAGAGTTGCGGCAAAAATACCTCCAGAATACGCGCAAAGGATCTACGGTACAATTAAAAACTATGGCATACAAAAAGAAGAGTGGACAAGTACGGGAAGCTTAATAGTTGTAATAGAGATTCCAGCTGGCATGCAAGCCGAATTCTATGACAAGCTGAACAACATGACCAGCGGAAATGTGGAAACAAAAGTAGTTGAATGAGCTTCTCATTATGATTAAGAGGTGAAAAAATGGCTAACAGAATAGTGGTCCCAGGCGAGCTTATAAGTGATTCGCCCAAAAGGATGGCCCATACATACATAGAGAACAACAAGACATATTCCACCGTTGTGGGCATGTTTGACGAGAAGAGAGTTATCCCGATGAACGGCCCTTACGAGGCGCTTCCAGAAGACAGCATTGTCGGAATCGTTGTGGGAGTAAAGTTTGCGGGATATACAATAAACCTAGACTCCCCATACACCGGGTTCCTCTCATCCAAGGAAACAAGGGATGAGCTTGAGCATGGAGATGTTGTGTTCGCGCAGGTGAGGGATGTTGACGAGGTTGGAAACATCAGCATAACAAGGCCGAGGAAGCTGGATGGAGGGAGAATAATCCCCTTTGTGCCGGTCAAAATCCCAAGGTTGATTGGGAAGAAAAACTCAATGGTTGATATGATAAAGGATGCCACAGGGTGCGATATCTATATAGGCAGGAACGGCCTTGTCTGGGTAAAGGGAAGGAACGAAGGACTTGCGACAAAGGCAATCAAAAGAGTCGAGGAAGAGGCCCACATATCAGGGCTTACGGACAGGATAAAAAAATTCCTTGAGGATAATAAAGGTGATTAGATGGAAAAACCGAAATTGCTTGACGAGAATGGAAAGAGGCTCGATGGAAGGGCCCTTGATGAAATGAGGCCTCTTAAGATAGATGCAAGAGTGCTCAACGACGCTAACGGCTCCGCCTATTTGGAATGGGGCAAGAACAAAGTTATCGCCGGAGTATACGGCCCAAAAGAGTGCATACCAAGGCACGAGGAAAGCCCATACCGCTCAGTTATCAGATGCAGGTACATGATGGCGCCATTTTCAGGGCTGGACGACCATGGAAGGAGCGGCCCGAACAGGAGAAGCATAGAACTCTCCAAAGTGATAAAGGAAGCATTCGAGAATGTGATTATTGCAGAGGCATTCCCGAAAACGCAGATTGAAATTTACATAGAAGTGCTCCAGTCTGATGGCGGCACAAGGACCGCCGCGCTCACTGCAGCGGCAGTTGCCCTTGCAGATGCGGGAATCCCGATGAAGGATTTGATAAGCGCGGTTGCAATAGGCAAGATTGAGGGAAAAGTTGCCCTCGACCTTTTCAAGGATGAGGACAATTATGGAGAGGCAGACCTGCCAGTGGCCGTTGCCCCAAGAAATGGGCGCATACTGCTTTTCCAGATGGACGGGCTTTTGAGCAAGAAAGAAATCGAAGAGGGCCTGGAAATGGTAGAGAAAGCAGTAAAGGACATTCACAAGATACAGTCAGATGCACTCGGCAAAGTTTACGAGGGCAAGGTCGGGGATGTTGAGCTTAAAATGAGGTGAAACTTATGGGAGAAATATACAATGAACTCAGGAAGGACACTGTCAGCAAGCTGATAGGTCAGGGAAAGAGAATTGACGAGAGAGGATACCACGATTACCGTGAAATCAAGATTGAAAAGGAAGTAATTCCTAACGCGGAGGGTTCGGCACTTGCCAAGATAGGAAGAACCCAGGTGCTTGTTGGGGCAAAATTCGACATGGCAACACCATACCCTGACAGGCCGGGGCAGGGGATATTTTCCACGTCTGCAGAGCTTTCCCCTCTTGCATACGAGGCATTTGAGCCAGGCCCCCCAAGAGAGGACTCAATCGAGCTTGCGAGGGTTGTGGACAGGGGGATAAGAAGCGCGGAGATTATTGACTTTGAATCCTTCTTCATAGAGGAGGGAAAGGTTCTTGCGCTTTTCATAGATATTTATGTATTGGATAATGACGGGAACATGTTTGATGCTGCAGGGCTTGCGGCCATGGCTGCAATTGCCAGCGCAAGATTCCCGAAAGTCGAGGATGGGAGCATCATAAGGACAGAGGATAGGGGCAATCTCCCGGTAAAGGAAAAAGTGGTTCCCTGTACATTTGCAAAAATAGGGGAGAAGCATGTTCTTGATCCGACTGTGGATGAAGAGAAGGCCATGGATTCCAGGATAACTATTGCCACAACCCCGACAGATGTCTGCGCAGGGCAGAAAGGCGGAATGGGAAGCATGACCAAAAAAGATATATTAGACCTGATAGATATATCTATGGAAAAAGGCAATGAACTTCGCAAGTTAATCTAGGGAAGTGATATTATGGTAGAGAGAAATGTGAGAGGCGGGGCGGAAACCCGAAAAAGGACAAGGGCAGCAGATAAAGCGAAAAACAACAGATACAAATGCCCAAGATGCGAAAAGCATAGCGTGAAGAGGGACTCCAATTCCATTTGGATATGCGGTTCATGCAAAACAGTTTATGCGGGAGGGGCATATACTTTTTCAACTCCTGCAGGAAATAACTCAAAGCGTTTCACTCAATAGGGGGGTAACATGTACAAGTGCTGGAAATGCAAAAAAGAATTGAAAGGTTTGGAAGGAAAGTTTGTCAGATGCAAATACTGCGGATCAAGAATTCTTTACAAGGAGAGGCAGCCTATAGCAAAAGACATTTCCACAGACTGATAGAATGCTTGTTACAACCAGCTCCGGCTCTTCGCGAAAAACCAGGAAATTTGGGCTAAAGTTCGCGGGAGTCATGCCATTTGGAAGATACAGGGGGAGAGGAAAGGCGGGGCTTGAAAGGATAATAGGCATAGCAAGAAAACTGGGAAAGGAGAGGGTTTGCGTTGTGGAAGAAAAGGCGGGCAGGCCCGAATCGCTCAATTTCATTGAAGTTGATGAACCAGGATGGAAATGGATCGACCCCTCTGTTAAAATACTGGAGTATTCTGGAAAAACTTCGGAAGAAATTTGCAGAAGGCTGGAAGTGAGGGGGGACAAGGCAGAGACATGGGTGTCCCTGGTAGGAGAGCTTGGAAACCAATTGGAAGAATCATGGGTTCTGGTGGCAGATGGAAATTCTATTTCAGTGAGTGATGAAGAAATGCTTTTGTCAATGAGTGTTGAATATGAAAGCAGAGCTTAAGATTGACATGGGCGGGGAAAAGGAAGCGAAGAATGCAATTTCTGCAATTGAGCAGGAAACAGAATTCAGGAAGAGGGGCAGGGCCGAGATTTCCAGGGAAGAAAGCACAATAATGATAAATGTTGAGGCGGATGATATTGTCGCGCTCAGGGCAACAGTGAACTCTTACCTGAGGCTTTTGCAAATAATAAAGAATGTTGAAGAGGTGGAATGATGGAAAATGAGATGACCCAGAAGATAGCGGAGTTCCAGACTCTGCAGAGGCAGATGCAGATGGTTGCCTCACAGAAGCAGCAGATTCAGATGCAGCTTGAGGAGATAAGGCTTTCAAATGAAGAGCTTGGGAAAAGCTCCGGAAAAATTTTCAAGTCTGTTGGCGGGCTCATGATAGAAACAGGGAAGGAAGATGCCGAAAAGGAGCTTTCCGAAAAAAAGGAGCTGCTTGAAACAAAAATAAAGAGCATGGGAAGCCAGGAAGAGAAACTCAACAAAAAGCTTGAGGAGTTGAAGGGAGAGCTGGAAAAGGAAATGAAGCAGCAACAGCAGACCAAAACCGAAGAAAGCCAAAGCGGGGAGTGAAATGAAAAACTTCCTTTCCGGAATTGGCAATAAGAAAGCATTGATTACATTTCATTCCCTCGGGGACTTGGATGCCATCGGGGCCGCAATTGCAGTTAAGAGGGGGCTGGAAAACGCGGATATAGTGGCTCCCGACCGCCCCAATTCCGCAGCAAGGCGGCTTGCGGAAAAGCTTGGGGAGAAGATATTTCTTTTTGATGATGTTGAATTGGAAGATTACAGGAAATTCATAGTGCTGGACACCAATTCGCGGGCTTTGCTGCCCCAAATGGACAAGTTCATGCCAGACTGCATAATAGACCACCACAATGTGCATGACGACATGCCAAAGGCGGAGAAAGTATTTATTGACAAGAAGGCATCTTCAACTTCAGAGATAGTCGCGGATGGGCTGGGAGAGTTTGATAAAGCTTCCGCAACAGCGCTTGCGGTGGGAATAGTTTCTGACAGCGCGAACTTCAGGAGCTGAAGGCCTAAAACTTTTG
>CAYTXD010000108.1:0-4992 GCA_964441305.1 Microcaldota archaeon | reverse complement strand
CTGCGCGGTGGAATCTCTCGTAATCATCTTCCGCCTCCTCAACATATCTCTTGAAATCGGGAAAGCATTTCTCAGCCCTTTCGATTACTTCCTCCTTTTTCCATTTGAAAGGATCCTTCACCCTGCTAGCCTCTGCCGTTTTTCTCGCCTGGAGCGTTCCGAGCCAAGAGGGGTTTATACCCGACTTGAACTCCTTTTCAATTACTTTCCTCACTTCCCTCTTTGTCTCTTCCTTTTCCTCTTCCCCAAGTTCCAGCATGCCCACTACCTTCTCCATTCTCGCAAGCATGCATTCCCGGCAACCTTCTAAAACTTTCAACCCATCCCCTCCAATGCAGAAATAAGCTTTTGGTTTTCCTTTTCCGTTCCGATTGTGATTCTTACATAGTCCCCCTTGAATCCCTTTAGCTTTCCAATTTCCCTAACCAGCACCTTTTTTTTCAGAAGCCTTTCAACAAATTTTCCCGAGCTAATTTTTTTGGGAGAAACATCAACAAAAAGAAAATTTGTCCCTGACACTGCCGCATTGTAATCAAGAGCTGACATTGCGCGAAACAGCCTCTCCCTGTCACTTATTGTTTTCTTTACTATTTTTCGCATATAACCCAAATCCGAAAGAGCGGCAACCCCTGCCTTTTGGGCAATTGAACCCACATTGAAAACGCGCTTCATTTTCATAAGCTGCTTCACAATCCCTTCGTTTGCAATTGCATACCCCAGCCTCAGTCCCGCAAGGCCGAATGCCTTGGAAAAGCTTCTCAGGATAACCAAGTTTCTGTACTTTCCAAGCGCGCGCACCATGCTCTTTCCAGAATACTCGTAATACGCTTCATCCACAACCACAATGGCCCTGCCATTTACATGCTTCAATATGCTCTCTATTTTGTCCCTCGGCACAAGCTTACCGGTCGGGTTGTTGGGATTGCACAAAACAACAACTTTTGTTTTCCTGCTAAATTTTTTCAAAAATCTCTTTTCATCCAGCTCGAACTTTTTGTTAAGCTTGACTTCCACATATTTGGCTCCTGCAAACGCAGCAGCAATTTTGTAAACAGGAAAAGTCGGAGAACAGGCGAGCACTTCATCTCCCTCCCCTGCAAAAACCCCAATCACATCGCAAATTCCCTCGTCCGCGCCGTTGAATGCGGCAACATTCTTTCTCCCGACTCCCGCGTATTTGGCAATTTTCGCTTTCAGCTTTTCCGCGAAAGGGTCAGGGTAGCGGAGCACTTCCCCCTTTCCAATCTTATTTATTTCGCTCATCACTTTTGGGGAAGGCCCGTAATTGTTCTCGTTGCTCATAAGGCCGATTTCATACTTCGCCCTCTTTGCAGTCCTGTACGGTTCAACCTTCTTAATACTCTTCTTAACAAGATTCTCAATTCTGCGCATGAAATCATTTCAGAGGCAAAATCTTTAAATCCAACCTTGTCCTTAGCTTTTTATATTTCACCAGCCATTTATTTCATATGCAGTCAACGCTTTTGGGGTCTTTTTCAATCAATGATGAAACGCTTAGCTGCGCAGACTATATCTCCGGCCCTGATATAGTTACAATGGCCTTCAATTCGCTCGGCCACAACTATTTTGAAAATACATTTACGTTCATAAAAAAATCACAGGAACTTTTCAATATCCATTCCATCCCTATACAGCTTTATGCAAGGAAAACAGAAGAAAATTCAATGCTCTTCTTCTACTTCCTTCCCTTTTTTCAGAAAATGGTATGCGTTGCAAAAATTGACAACCATGTTTTCAAGCCAGCTTTCAATTCGGAAAAGATTAGCGACTACTCAGAGCTTGATGCATCAAAGGCAATTTCACTTTCTCTTTCCGCAACCTGTATCGGCATGTTTGAATTATCCAATGCATCAGAACTTCTTAAGAGGATTGATTCTCTATTGGGAGACTTTATTTCAGATAAGGCAACTGCAAGCTCCCCCGCAGTTTTTCTTACGGCCAGCTCAAGGGAAATGCTTTCCAAATTAATTTCAAGGAAAAAAGTCCAGGGGGCAAAAAAGGTTACCCCTCTCAAAAGGAAAGCCAATGAACCTTCCCTGGAAAAAAGCAAAGCCCGGGAAAAAGAGCACCCCGAGCCGGAGCCATCTTCCCTACTCCATACAGATTCTGAAAAGCAATTGCCAACACCGCCAAAAACTGCGCACCCAATAAGGGAGAAGCAAGGAAAAACAGGCAGGAAAAAATCAGTATTGCCATCAAGCTCCGGCGGAGTTGCAAGAAAGCCAATTCCAGACGAATATGACATATATGGAAAATTTACTGAAAGGCCTGAAACTGAGAAAGTGACACTCCCTGATTCCCTAACGGAATTAATACTCAAAGTTGAAAATGAAATAAATGAATTGGAGCTTGACTTGGACCTTACAAAAATAAGGCGGAGCATTATACCTGAACAGGGGGACGACCTTAAGCTCAATATTCTTTCGAATCTGTCCACAGTGCTAAAATCCAATGAGAGGATTTACTGGCCTGAAATTTTGATGGATGTTTACAACCTAATCCAAAAAGCAAAAAAAATCCAGAACATTTGGGACAGGGTTCGTTTCCTATCCTCCAATCTCCAGAAAATTTGGCAAAAGGACAGGGGCACAGGAAAATATGCATATGCCAAACACTAGCAGCTTCGGATTATGGGGCAAAGTCAAAATCCGCTTAAACTGTTGAAACAACGTTCTCTGAAACAACTTCCCTTTTTGAAATTAGCCACTTGAGGATTGGCGGAACAACCATCGTAGTAAGGAACGCCATTGCCGAAATCACAGAATATTGAGCACTCGTGATAATGCCTGCAGTAAGGCCGAACAATGCGATAATCAATGCAATTTCTCCCCTAGGGACCATCCCCATGCCGACAATTACTGCATCAATCGGCTTTGAGCCTGAAACCAGCGCACCAAGCCCGCAGCCAAGGAGCTTCGCGAGTACTGCGATTATTGAGACCGCAATTATCGGCACGATGAATGTTATTACTGCATTTATGTCGATGAGCATTCCCAGTGTTAGGAAGAAAATCGGAGTAAACAAAATTTCAAGCGGCACCAAAAGCGCCTCAATATCCTCCGAAATTTTGCTGTAGTTAAGGGTAACTCCTGCAATAAACGCGCCGATTATTCCGCTCAAGCCGATGAACTCCGCAACATATGTGTAAAGCAGCAAAAACACAAGCACGCCCAGGAAAGTTGTCTGGGAAATAACGCTTTCCCCGTAAGGCCTGGTGAAGTAATTTATTGAAATGTGCTTTCCAAGCAATATCCCCCCGATTACAAAAACCAGTGCATAGAAGAAAGTCGTTGCAAGGGGCTCCAGGGCCTCTGCGGTTATCGCCGTGCCGGCCGCAGGGAAATTGGTGACCGCGGAAAGCACAAGCAATGCCAATATGTCGTCAATAATCGCAGCCCCCAAAATGAGCCTTGAAAAATTGGTATGCATGACCCCAAATTCCTCAAGAACGGCAACAGTGACTCCCACACTCGTTGCCGTGAATGCCGCAGCCATGAAAAGAGAAAACCCGAAGTCGTTTCCCGCGGCAATGCCAAACAAGTCCGCAGTGCCCGTTGCAAAATAATACCCCACTGTAAACGGGACAACAACTCCCAGAATTGCCACAACCATGTTCTTCCAAGTAAAAATATGCTTCAGCTCGCTATGCAGCCCAACCTTGAAAAGAAGTATGAAAGCCCCAAGCTGCCCGAAAATTGATGCCACCCCGTCTGGCTCGACAAAGTGCGGCGCCTCTTCGGGAAGGGCAAGACCTGTCGTATACTGGAAAAGAGTGCTTGCATGGGGCCATGCCATTTCGACAACGCTTGGGCTGATTAGCACTCCAACAAGCATCAATGCCAGCACTGTCGGCTGCCTCAGCCTGAAAACCAAATATTCCGCAAGAACTGCGGAAAACAAAAGAAACGTAATGTCAAACCAAATCCTCTTGTGCTCGTCAACTTCCGTAAACAGACTTGTCCTGATTACTGACACGAAAAGGATTATCACAAGGAAGAAAAGGCTTGCAATAAGTAGGGGATAGAACCTTCTTCGGACTCTGTCAACATTCTCTACCAGCCTTTTCATGACAAGCTACCTATTCCACCATTTTTACTGCTTCGCTGAGGCTTACCAACCTTTCCTCCCCACTCTCTAAATTTCTCAGATTAACTTTATTTTCCTTTCGCTCCTTTTCCCCTATAATTGCCACATACCTAACTCCTGAATTTCCTGCATACTCAAGCTGCCTCCCTACTTTTCTTTCCATAAGGTCTATTTCCGCAGAAACCCCATTTTTCCTAAATTCCTTTACAACCTCAACTGCCTTTGCATAATCCTCTTCCTTGATTGGAGCGACATAGACCTTTGCAAAATTTTGTTTCCCGCCACTCTCCTTCAATGCAAAAATCCTCTCCATCCCAAGCGAAATCCCAACTGCATAATCTCCCTGCCCGTAAATGGAAAGCAATTCATCGTACCTTCCCCCTCCCGCAACGCTCCCCATATCTTTTGAAAGTGAAATCTCAAACACAGGACCGGTGTAATAGCCAAGCCCGCGCACAAGCGAAAAGTCAACTTTCGCATCAATTCCATATTCTTTTAAGTAAGCAAGAATCTTTTCAACTTCTCCGGCTCCCTCTTCTGAAAATCCTTTTGCAACTTCCAGGCCCGCCTTTTCCGCCCCGGAAATCAGGCCAAACAATTTTTCAATGCTTTCTTCCCCCACACCTGCGGCAGAAACCAGCTTCATTGCCTCCTCTTCTCCAACTTTTTCAATTTTGTCAATCGCCCGCATCACTTCATTTCCCTGTTCTTTACCAATCCCGAGAGACTCAAAAACACCGTTGATTATTTTCCTGTTGCTAATCTTAACCTCACATTCTTCAAAACCCAGTTTCCTGATGCACTCCACAGCGCATGCAATCAGCTCCGCTTCGCTCCTCATGCTCTTGCTTCCAATAACATCTACATCCGCCTGCAAGAACTCCC
>CAYTXD010000107.1:0-5013 GCA_964441305.1 Microcaldota archaeon | reverse complement strand
TGAAAAGTAAATTTCTGCCTTCTTCCGCCTGTCCTCAACTCTCTCAACTTCAGTCCTCATCCCCAGCGCAAGGGTAATTCCTGCGCCCGTAGAACTATTTTCATGTATCCTGAAAAAACCGGTAATATGTGCAGGTGAAAATGCCTTTGAGTTCATGGCATCTTATTGGAAAAATAGTTAATTAAGCTTAACCGCTACTCATCAAGCTCTGGAATCTCTTCCCCATGCGGCCCGAGTTTTCCAAGTGCAATAAGCTCTGCGTCTATGTTATTGATGACCGCAGCATACCTTTCCTCCCTGGTCATGTCCATCCAATCTCTTATATCATACAATGCGCTCATTAATGTATAAAGCTCAAGCTCTCTCCTTATTTTTTTGTAGTCCCTGAAGTTTTTTTCTGCAAACTCCCTTATCTGGTTTGTTTGCCTCTTTATCTCTGATATTGCTGGCTCGTTAGTGAGCGTCATTCCATCAAGCTCGTCCGAGAGCTGGAGCTGTATTCCTGCCCATGTCCTTTTTTCGGAAGCGTCAGCTATCTCAAACTCCCCTGAAAAGATGCTGTTGCTTATTCTATTGAAATTTTTCTCATGTTTTGATATATGTCTGTGCATCACTCCATAGAATGAGCCGGGCCTTTTCACCCTGAGCTTTTTGAACACCTTTTCCATATCCAGTGGAGTTTCCACATTGACATCCGGAAGGTCTGGAACAGGTATTTCTCCTGAGCAGGTATAGGGATTTACAACATTTACTGGAATCTGTTCCCCATCCGAAGTGGTTATCTCTATCTTAATGCTTATCCCCTTTTCCCCTGCTTCGGAATTGCTGCTAACGTCTATTGGGTAGGTCTCTTCCTGCACATAGTTTGTTGCATCAAGCGGGCCGTCGTACCTGTAGCTCGCCTCAACTTCTAGCTGGGGCTCGTACCTCTTGAAAAGCTCATCATCTGCGCAAGCATTTTCAAATTCCATCGCACATTTCTCTAGCTCTTTTTTCAGTTTTTCCGCAGTTTCAACTGCCTCTTTCTGGCTTTTTGATGTTTCTTCAAGCATTTTTTCATCCATTTCCCAGATTCCTGAGTTGTCCATTATTTCAATTTGCCTTTCAGATAGGCAGGAGTGATCAACCCCTTCTCCTTTCTCTTTTTGCTTTTTTGAAAACTCTGTTCCACTCACAAAATCGGAGTCTGGACCGAAGCATTCCTCCACAATTTCAAGTTTTCTCCTTATCGAAAATATCCTGTCCGCATGCCTTATTTTTGCATCCCTCTTGTATTCGCTGTGCTTTTTTACTCTTGAAATTTCCTCCATGAGAAGCTTCTGCTCAAAGTGCGGAAGCGAGGTGGCTACATTCAACAGAATATTCTCAATCTCTAGCTCATCCTTTCTGAATTCCTTTTTCCTTTCCCTGATTCCGCTAAGCATACTGTCGACTTTTCCGCTCATCTCACCAGCATCACTCAGTCCTTTTTCTATTTCCTTGAGGCTTGAATCCATCTCTTCTCTCTGATCCCCTTCGAGAATTTCCAATGAGTTCCCGGCAAGCTCGATAAGCGCTTCATCATCCGCGCATACGACAACCTGGTAGAGGTAAATTAAAAGCGACTTTTTTATCGCATTGTCATCGCCCTCAAAGCTTTTCATCAGCGCCTGGCAGACCTCATTCAGCTCAAGCTGTTTTTTGTCTATCTGCATCATTATTTCGAATGCATCATCCGCGTCAATGCTGTTGCCCAGCTTCTTCTTGGTCTCAAAGAGCAGCATCTCAAGCTCGTCCACTTTGTCAGTCAGAACCTCGAAATAGGCAATGTTTCTTTTTTTTGCATCGCCTTTTTCATTTTTAATCCCTTCAAAAATCATTGCAAGGCAGTCCGCCTTTGAAGGAAAGACCCAGCTGTAATCAAGAGCATCAACTCTTTTTTTCAAGCTCTCAATTATGGTTATTGGCTTTGTATTCAAAAGCAGACATTCCTTTTCACTTTTCATCAAGTTAACAACTTTCTGGAAATATCCGCAGGTCTCATTCTCCCTCTCCATTATGTCACCCAGGAGGGAAATTAGCATTTTTTCCTCTTTTTCATCCATTCTCTTCTTTTCCTTAATCTCATTGTACTTTTCAATAAGCTCCCCAACAGCTTCAACCTTTCCTTCAAGAACCGATATGTGTGAACTTTCGTAAAAATTTTCCTCAATGAACCTGTCGCACTCCCTCTCCTTCCCATTAAGGTTTGCCCTTTTTCTGTTCAGCTCTTCCTTTGTTTTTTCAAGCTCCGCAATCCTGGCCGCCTTTTCCCTTTCGCTCATATCTGTCCCCGCATTGAAGAAGAAAAAAGAGGAATATGCTTCCTGCTCTTTGAAAAAGGAGGTTGAATACATCGTCCTTCCAAGCTTGCTGTAAAGCGACTGGTAGCTTTTGAATGCCTTCCAAACTATCCGATCTATGCTTGTTTTATTGGTAGGCCATATTACCCTGTATCTCAGCACGTCATCTATCATATTTGATATCCAGGTGAGCCTTCCCTCTTTCTGCACGGAGTCCCTTACAAGAACCGCCCTTTTGATCTGGCTGCAATTATTTTCGGATACAGAAGAAATGCTTTTGTCAATAACTGCATCCAGTATTTTCCCCCTTAGGTAAGCCTGCCTCCTTATGTGCGGCATTAGCTTTGCGTGGATTCTCATAGTTGACTGCTGCTCTGGGGGCGTTCTTGCAAATATCCTTTTGATATTAAACATATTCTTCAATAATATGTGGTAATTTAAGTATTTAAATGTTACCTAACGAGGTTGACAAGCTTCCCAATGCCATCTATGGACACTTCCACGCTGTCGCCCCTCTCAAGCACGCCGACCCCCGCGGGTGTTCCGGTTGCAATGACATCGCCCGGCAAAAGGGTCATAATTGAAGATATGAACTCAATAAGCTTCGGCAAATTGAAAATAAGCTGGGAAGTGCGCGAGCTCTGCTTAACCTCCCCGTTAACTAAGCACTCGATTTTTGCATCCGAGACATCCGCTTCTGTTTCCACCCACGGCCCATAGGGGGAAAATGCATCAAACGACTTCGCCCTTGTCCACTGCCCATCCTCCTTCTGCAAATCCCGCGCAGTAACATCATTGAAGCATGAGTGCCCGAGTATGTGTTCGCCTGCCTTTTTTTCTTCAATATTCCTTCCACCTTTCCCAACAACTACTGCAAGCTCTGCCTCATAATCTACCCTTTTTGAAATTGCAGGGTGCTCAATTTCCCCAAAATGCGGCAAAAGTGAAGAAGGGGGCTTCAGGAAAATAACCGGCTTGTTTGGAACGGATTCAAGCAGTTCCCTTTCAATAAGCTCTTTTGCATGGTCTTTGTAGTTCAGCCCAACGCAAATGATTTTGGAGGGAAGAGTAGGGGTCAGAAAGCGCAAATCCCTAAGGTGAAGGGCTTCAACCTGCACTGCATCCTGCACTTCAAGGATGCTTTTTGCATCAGTCAGTTGCGCCTTGCCCTCTTCCGGCTCAAACACGCAGAACCTTTCGTTTCCCTTGTGCAATATCCTTCCGATTTTCATTTTTACACCTTAAGTTGCAGTTATTCAAGGGTCAGTTATCCTTTTATATTTCGCCTGCAAAACATATTCACAGCATATTTGAGGTGGGCATTTGTCATGGGGATTTTCATTTAAGGCTCTTTTTGTCAGCATTGCGTTAATTTTTCTGCTTTTTCATACTGCTGGATGCATAACGCCTGATGAAAATTACATTTCAGAGGCATTTCCAGATTCGCAGGGGGAACTTCTCCTGGGAAAGCTCCAGGCAAAAGGAATAACTTCAAAAAAGCAGATAGACCATGTTCTCAAAGCTTCGGAAATACTCGGACAGCCGCCTGAAAAGCTCATACTTGAAGATTATATAACCGAGGAGAAGACAATCCGCGTCATAATATCATTGGAAAAGAAAGGCGAAGGGGCCGCGAGAATAAACGATTTTTCTTCTAAAGGGGCAGGCATTCAAAATTCAGTACGCGCTTCCGGCGGAAACGTGAAAAGCGAGCTTGCATCCATAAACGGAATTGCGGCGGAAGTTCCCATTTCCGAGTTGGAGGAGATTTACCAAACATATGGTGTGGACAGAATACACCTTGACCAGTACAGATCCATAAGCATTGATGAAAGCGTTCCTTTTTTGGGCGCTCCTGATTTTTGGGATGCAGGAATTGATGGAACAGGCATTATAATATCGATAATAGACACGGGCATAAATTATTCCCATCCGGACCTAAATGGCTCTGTTCAAAAACAATATGATTTTGTGAATGGCGACGGAGATGCAATGGATGACGAGGGGCATGGCACTCATGTTGCAGGCACTGCCGCGGGAAGGGGAGTTGCCAATTCCAATTATACAGGAGTTGCAAAAAATGCAACGCTTTGGTCTGCAAAAGTATGCGACTCGGGAGGCGGATGCTGGGATTCAGACATTATAGCCGGAATGGAGTGGTCTGCGAACTTCAGCAATGCTTCCCGCTGCGGCGGAAGCCCTGCACACATACTTTCGCTGAGCTTAGGGGGGCCGGGCAATGATTCAGACCCATTATCCGAATGTGCAGATACGCTTTCTTCCGAATGCGGCGTATTGGTTGTTGCAGCTGCGGGCAATTCCGGAAACAATGGAGTCCCATATACTGTCGGCTCCCCCTGCGTTGCCCAAACCGCGCTTTGCGTAGGGGCATCGGACCTCAATGATGAAATTGCATGGTTCAGCAGCATAGGCCCCTCTTTTTTTGACAGGACAAAGCCTGATTTGCTTGCGCCTGGTGTTTCAATTACTGCTGCGGATTATAGCACCGGAGGGTATACTTCAAAAGACGGAACTTCAATGGCAACCCCTCACGTTTCAGGCGCTGCCGCCCTTCTTTTCCAAGCACATACAAACTGGACTGCTGAGCAGGTGAAATCCGCGCTTATGGTAACTTCTGACAATGCCGGCTACACTGCATGGGTTCAGGGGAGCGGAAGGATGAACATTTCCC
>CAYTXD010000106.1:0-5121 GCA_964441305.1 Microcaldota archaeon | reverse complement strand
GCTGGCGAGTGATTTTTGGTATATTGTAATTTCTGTGCTTTTTGCATTTTCCGACTGGCCCTGGAAATCAGACTGCATTGCGAAGGAAGGGGCAGTGTATGTGCTTTCTTTCTGAGGGTTTAGGAAGGAGGAGAGCAGGACAAGAAGAACAATTATGAGAAATATTGCAACGATTCCTATATAGAGCTCCTTTTTGCTTCCCCTCTCAAAAGCCATCATTTCACCGGATTACCGAGAGAGGAATGACCCCTGTCCTAAGCTCCTCTTTTGCTATTCTTATTGAGTCCGATCCCGAAACTTCAATTAGCGGAGGGGCGCCGCATGAAAGCTGAAGAGCCCTTGCGCCTATCAATCTCGCTATCTCAAATTTGTTCAAGTCCATAATATCACCAAGAGTAACATAATTTTTCTGTTCAATTTTCTTTATAATCCCTTCGCTATGCAATTAGCCCCTTCAGTATCTTCAGGAGCTGTGGTCTTTTTGTTAGAACTTTTTTTACCGGGGAGGCGAATTTCCCGGAAAGAACTTCATCTATGTCCTTTTCGTCCAGCATTTCCAGTATTGCATTAAGGTCGTCGTCATTGAGCTGCTCTATCGCCTTCCTGAGGATGAGCCTCTTCAGTAGCTTTGCCTCCTTGTCTTTTCTCCATCTCTTTTCATATTCGGAAAGCGACTCCCTGTCCGTTTTTCCTGCCTGGGACATTTCTCCTGCAACCTCGCCAGCTATTTTTCCGGCGTGCATTGCAAGCCCTATTCCCCCTCCGTGTATCGGGTCAACCTGGTGGGCCGCTGTTCCAGCAACCATGAAACCGTCAAGCACCAGCTCCTTAAGCGGCGCGCCAACAGGTATTATGCCTCCCTTTATTGCCACCGGCTGTGCGTCTTTTAGCCGGTCATATGATGCTATCCAGTCGTCAAGGTATTTTTTTGCGTAGGGCTCCCTGTGCCCGCCTATTCCGACTCCAACGTTTGCTATTCCGTCCCCTTTTGGGAATATCCAGAGGTATCCGCGGGGTGCATATTTGTCTGAAAAGAAAATCTCAATCATGTCCTCGCATGGAACGTTTGCCATTTCGTACTCTATTCCAAAGTCTGTGTCGTATAGTTTTGCAGTGGTGTCAAGCCCCGCCATCCTTGCAACTGTGCTTTCACCTCCGTCTGCGGCAATTACTATCTTTCCGAAAATTTCCTCTTTTTTGCCGTCTCGCTCTACTTTTACGCCAATTATTTTCTCTCCTTCTTTTATTACGTCAAGCACTTCGGTTTTTACTGAAATTTCAGAGCCCGCCTTTCCAGCGGAAATTGCAAGCTGCTTGTCGAAAACTTTTCGGTCAACAACATTGCCCTTTGATTCTTCTGTACGGACTGTTATCTTGTTTTTCCTGTCCGGGGAATAGACGATTGAGCCGTTAATTTTGGAGGAGATGCATTTCTCATCCACTTCAACTCCCAAGTCCTTCATGTGGCGGACCCCGATTCCCTCGCCGCACCTCACCGGCGCCCCGACTTCCTTTTTCCTTTCAAGAAGGATTACGTTTGCGCCTTTTTCTGCAGCGGCCCTTGCAGCAATGCTTCCGCATGGGCCTGCGCCTACAATTATTACATCATACATGCTATTCCTCCTCCAATGCAAGTGCGGCGGCAGGGCATGCTTTTACGCAAATCCCGCACCTTGTGCACTTCTCCTTGTCATTGATGAGCCCGTTGTCGGTAAGCCGCATTGCAAGAACCGGGCATACTCCCGCGCATGCCCCGCAGTAAATGCATTTTGACCTGTCTATCCGTATGCTTTTCATAATCTTTCCTCCATAAGGTCCTGGTACTCGCGGTCATTGAACGAATACAGGAGTTTATTATCTTCTGCAAGCTTTTTTAATACGTCGCCCTTTCCGCCTGAGTTGATTATGCCTTTCTCAATATCCACAAGCCACCCCTTTTCATTTTGGGAGAAGAGCAGGTATGGCTTTTTTGTGTCTGTAACGTAAACGTTTGCATCCGAGCAGTCAAGGGAGCGTATTAGGGAGCAGAGAAGTATTGCCTTGTCCATCTCGTCGGCCGCGCCTGTTTCCAGCATTTCGGAAAATGTCATCCAGAAGTCTACAGGCAATTTTATTGTAAGTATCTCATGCATCTTTTCTATTGCCTTTTTAGAAGCTTCCTCGAAATTCTTTTCGTAAAGGTAGGGGTGGTAGTTGTCACGTATTTTTGAGGAGAGTTTGGAAATTGCGGGGTCGCGGGGCTTTACAAGCTCCTTTAAGCCGCGCACTGTCTTGTTTTCATGGGATTCGATTTCCTCTTTATGCCTTAGGAGCATTACCCTGTAAACGGCGAGCCTTCTTCTCAGAAGGTCAATTGCGTCGTTCTCGCGCTCGCATACGCACTGCTCAACCTGCTTCTTTTCCTCCTCCTCGTCGCCAGTGGAAACGAATGGCAAATCTATGAGTATGTTTAGCAAATGCATAAATCTCCCGAGAATTAGTTGCCAGGGAAGTTAAATAAGCTTGCGGTGGGCAGAGAGCGGGATATGTGCGCATCCTTTTTGGCAGGGTGATTGGGCATATCGAACGAGTAACGAGCTGTGGAGGTTGGCGAATTGGGCATATCGAACAGGCATTCAGTTGGAGAAGGGCATTTGCCTTACCCTTCTGTTTGCAGAAGAAATCCGGAAGTTATACGAATTCCCCGCATTCCCTTGTAACTACAACTTCTATTTCAGAGGTTGAATAACAGTCGATTGTCCCGTCTGCAGGGCTTTCCGCAGTTCCGTCAAGCGGGTAAGTGTACACTCCCGGAGAGATTCCTGTGTAGTTGCATGTGCCGGTGCATGTTCCGTAGTGGATTCCACTTGGGAGGACATCGTCATCGCAGGTGAGTGATTCGGGCGCGCTCCCGTCCCCGCAGTCAACATCTGCCACAGTCGGCTCCTCAAGGAAATTATTGTATGAAAGTTCTATGTCCGAGCCGCCGGTGTCGCCGATTCCCAAAACTATCGATGTGTCGTCTACATCCACAACACACGCTGCAGGAGTTCCGATGGAAATAATCTGATCGTTTGTGCAGACAATAGTCGTAGGTACTCCGTCTACTTGCATCTGTGCGGTTATGTGCTTGTCAAGAGGGGTTGCATAATTGCATGTTGCGGTGCAGTTGTCTGCTGTGCAAGTTGCAACAGTTGCCGGCTCTCCGTCATCGCAGAATATTTCTGCAGGGTTGATATCTAAAGTAATGCCTTGTGGAGAATAGGAGAACGCAACATCTACATCATCACCGATTAGAGCATCGTCTGGTATCGGGAGTATCGTGCACATTGGATATTCGGAAATGGTTGCAGTAGTCTGGTCAATATCTGTTTCGCCATCCGAGTCTGTTACTGTAAGAGTAATGGCATAACTTCCATCTGAGGGATACGCATAGGTTGGGTTCTTTAGTGTAGACGTTCCTGTTCCATCGCCAAAGTCCCACGAGTAGGAAAATATTCCGTTGTTTGGAGGGACGTTGTTGTCCGGGTCGAAGGAATTCTCGCCCAAAAAGTTCACGCCTTGTGTTGCCACTTCCGAGTAAGGCCCGTCAGCGTCTGCTACTGGAGGTATGTTTTCTGGCTCATCAACAGTTATTGTCACCTGGTCTGTATCTGTGGCACCAAGAGCATCAGTAACTGTGAGTGTTACTGTGCACGTTTGTGCAGAATTGAAAGTGTAGCTGAAAGTTTCTCCTGTTTGGGAGGGGAAGCAAGGAGATGTCCAAACATAGCTGGTTATTGCATCCCCGTCCGGATCGTATGAGCCGCTGCCATCGAAGTCTACAGCAATCGTTCCTGTGCCGCTGTCAAGGTTAACAGACTGGTCTGCGCCTGCTACTGCAACAGGCGGCCTGTTGTATGGGTTTATTGTTACTGTTTGCGGACTGCTCCAGGTTCTGATGTCTCCGTCATAGCCTGAACACCTTGCCTGATAGGTGGCACTTGATGTTCCGGGGTTGTCGTACGAAATCATGTTTGTTTGAGATGAGCATGGTCCAGATATGCTCTGGCTTACAGCACCTGATGCGCTCCATGAACAGGTAAGCGAATCAGGATAATTGTCCGGGTCAGATGCTTCGCATAGGAAGTCAAAACTAACTCTGCTTGTCCTGTCAGGCGCTGTTTTTGTTGATGGAGGAGTCACCGAAAGAGTTACTGTTGGAGCTTCGTTTGTGCATTGCATTATCGGGTTTCCTACAAGGGTGCTTGGTATGCTTCCGCTTGAGCTTCCAGTGGTGCAATCGCTTGGCACACCGCTCAAGGACCATGTTCCAGTTACATCACCCATGGGAATATTGTTTCCGCATGTTGTTGCTGATTTTGCAGGCATTGTCACTGAACCTTGGATGTAGCGGGTGCTGTCTGCCGGAACATAAAGTGTTCCGGATGTTGTGTCGTCATCGCCTGCTGTTCCGGTGGGTTTGTCGTAGTTTACTCTTAAAGTGTAATCGTTCGGGTTGTATACTTCCACAGAGTAGGAAACTGATTCTTCCGGTGAAACAGGGGATTTTACTGAAGTAGCCGAAAATGTCGGACTTGAGAGTGCGACATTTGGGGCGACATATACTGTGTTTGATGAGGTGTCTGAAAGTGTGATTGAACCAAGATTAACATAATGGTTCGCTTGACTCACTGGAACTGACCGCCTGCAAACTCCTGGCACACTTATTCTGGATACTGTTGCCCTGTAGCTCATTGAGCACGAGCCGAGTGAAGCCCAATTTGAATAAGGGGTAGTTGTGAGTGGGTACACCCTTTTGCTTCCCAATCCATTGATAGAGTATGCGTTTCCATCTATTTTTGCACTTCCGCTGCAGGAGAAGCTTGTAAGCTGAACCGGAACAGGGACATAGGCATAGCAGCTAGAGCCAGGAACGCAGTCCGAGCCAAAACAGAAAACAAGGTAATAAACCTCGCTTAATGAGCCGGAAATTGTATTGGTTCCCCTTAAATCAACCCTTGAGCCTGCGCACACCGGATTAGAGGGAGATGAGCTTGGTGCGCTTGAAATATGAGGAGTAAGGTGGATACCCACAGTCCCGTAACGGGAGGACGTGTCGGTAAAGAACTTGGATGTGCTTGCTGGAAATATCGTGCTGCA
>CAYTXD010000105.1:2671-5127 GCA_964441305.1 Microcaldota archaeon | reverse complement strand
ATTATTGCCTCATTCCAGGACATGGGAAGAAATTCAATAGGGATAGCAACATACCGGGCTTCTTTGGACAGAACGATTGCAGAACAGGCGCAGGCGGGAAGCGCATTTGAAGGCGAATTGGGATTCCTTGGACTTGTGCTTACCTGCGACAAGGAGGTGCTTGGGGAAAACGGGTACAAATCATGCATGGCTAACAAATATGGAATAACCTCCGGAAGCATTCCCACTTCAGACCCCGATTTGGTTGGCTCGCTTTTCAAAATTCCTTCAAGCATTGTGAATATTGTGCTTCAAAGTATTGTTGATCCGCTTGTAAACGCGCTTTTTCAAGTAAACATACAGACTGGAATGAAGCAGAATTCGATGACTTTGCTTTTCCTTTTTGCGGGCGGATTTGCGGTAATTTCAGGCATTGGAAGGAATATTGCCAATAAAATCAATTCAAAAATAACCCCAAACAGAATGGCGCTTCTTTTTGCGCTTATGATATTCCCTGTTTCATACATTGGAATAAACAAGCTGAAATTCACTATATTCATGGGAGTTATGCTTGCGATTGCAGCCCCTGTTTTCTTTGGGGAGCTGCAAATTCTGCTTGGATATTTAGCAAGATGGGTATCAAAGCAATACAAAATTGATTCTGAAAAGAAAAGGAATGGAATGCTTGCAGTTTCTGGAGTTGTTCTTCTGCTTGCATCATTAATGGTAGTTCCCCAGTTCATGGGCCCGCCCAATGGAATTGCAAATTTCCTGTTTTCAAAATCATTTACTCCGAGGTATCAGGACAACCCAAATCTTTTCACAGAGGAATTTACTGAGATTTGCAATACGTATGGATATCAGAGTGTTTGCTCTGCAGTCAACGACCCTGATTTCAACGATGAGATAAACAACAGGTACGATTTGCAGCTTTGCATAATTTCACAGCTTAATGACATAACGACCCCTCCCACTGCAGAGGAGCAGGTTGCATTGCGTTTCAAGTGCTCAAGGATATCAGATTATTGGATAGAGACAATGGAATGGATGAAGGAGAATACCGAGGAAGATGCAAGGATTACTTCATGGTGGGATTACGGGCATTGGACCAATTTCTTCGGGCAGAGGAATACGGTTTCAAGAAATGACCATTCTTCTCACAAGATGATTGGTGAGATTGCGCACGCATACATTGACGGCACAACTGAAAACCTTAAGGATACAATGAAAAGATACGGGTCAGAGTATGCACTTTTTGACAGGGATCTCTTGATGGATGGCAACGGAGGGATGGGTGGAAAATACGGTGCGCTTAATTACCTCTCATGCTCCCGTGACAATGATACGGGAGTTGGGAATTCTCCAGGTACCTCCGATTGTGAGTTCGAGCATCTTTTTGAAACAATATACATACCTAAAGAGGCGGGAGAGCCATGCACAATTTCGCAGACTCAGAATATCGCCGGAAAGATTGGCTATGTTGTTGCAAAAACATCTGGCTCAAGCGGAGTCCAGGCATCCTTGGAACCCACATATTGCATAGGTGAAACAACCCTTGCAAATGGACAGGCGCTTTCGCCCGCAACATACAAGCTTGATGAAAGGAAAGAAAATGGGGATCTAAAAATTAACAAAGCACTTTTGAGACAGGAGCCCCAGAGCACTGCGGAATTCAATATTTACACTGCCCTCTATACAAAAGACACGATGTGGATAGAAGACGGTCAGCTTGTAAGCGGATGGGAAGACAGGTCCACTAAATTCTATGACTCGAACCTATACAAGGCATTTTTCCTCAGGAATTTGGAAGGGTTTGAGCTTGTTTTTGAAAGTGCAGAGGGGGAAGTCAAGATTTACAAAATGGTGGAATAATGAAAATTAGCGTCATTGGCACGGGTTATGTGGGCCTGATTACTGCGGTAGGCTTTGCCGAGTATGGGAACAAGGTTGCATGCATTGATATTGATGAGAAGAAAATTGAAATGATCAGGAAGAAGAAATCTCCGATTTATGAAAAGGGACTGGATGAGCTTTTGGGTAAAGTTAAGCTTGAGGCAACAACTGATTTTAGAAAAGTGGCTGGCACTGATGCCACTTTCATATGCGTCGGCACCCCCTCCGGAAAGGACGGGTCAATTGATTTGAAGTATGTGAAAAAGGTTGCAGAGGATTTGGGAAAGATGCTCAAGGAAAAAAGCGGTTTTCATACAGTAATTGTGAAAAGCACAGTCTTACCCCAGACTACCGAAAAAGTTGTTATCCCGCTTCTGGAGAAGCACAGCGGAAAAGAGGCAGGCAAGGATTTTGGGGTTTGCATGACCCCTGAGTTTTTGCGCGAGGGGAATGCGGTGCATGATTTTTTCCATCCTGACAGAGTAGTTATTGGGGCATTGAATGGAAAGAGCTCTGAAGTGCTGGAAGAACTTTATTCCGGGTTTGGGTGCCCGATATTGAAAACCGAGTTGACTACAGCTGAA
>CAYTXD010000105.1:0-2661 GCA_964441305.1 Microcaldota archaeon | reverse complement strand
ATTAAATATGCAAGCAACGCCCTTCTTGCAACCAAAATCTCATTCATAAATGAGATTGGAAATGTTTGCAAGAAAATTGGGATTGATGTTTATGATGTTGCCCAGGGAGTCGGGATGGATTCTCGAATTAACCCCTCATTTCTTAGCGCAGGAGCAGGGTTTGGGGGTAGCTGCTTTCCAAAGGATGTTTCCGCATTGAAAAATTTTGCAAAGGAGATTGGCGAAAAGCCAAAGCTTTTGGATTCTGTTCTTGAGGTTAACAAAAGCCAGCCGCTGAAAGTGGTTGAGCTGCTGGAAAAAAAGGCAGGAAAGCTAAAGGGAAAGAAAATTGCAGTCCTTGGGCTTGCATTTAAGAAGGATACGGACGATGTAAGGGAATCTCCATCGATAATTCTAATTGACGAGCTTAAGAAAAAGGGTGCAGAGGTTTTTGCATATGATGCAAAGGCAGCAGAAAATATGAAAAAGGTTCATTCAGGTATCCACTACTCCAAAACAAAGGAGGAGGCAATTGAGAAATCTGACGCAATAGCAATAATGACTGACTGGGATGAGTTTTCTGAAATTGAAACAGAAAAGCCGGTAGTTGACGGAAGACATATCATTAAAAAGGAAAAAAGGAAGGAGAATTACGAGGGGTTGTGCTGGTGAATAAATGAAGGTATTAGTGACTGGGGGTGCGGGCTTTATTGGAAGCCATTTATGCGAAAGGCTTGCAAAGGAGCATAAGGTAATTTGCATTGACAATTTCATTACCGGCAAAAAAGAAAATTTGGAAGGAATTGATGTTGAGCTAATTGAGCAGGACATAATGGAGCCGATTGAGCTGGAAGTGGACAGGATATTTAATTTGGCATCCCCTGCAAGCCCTAAGGATTACATGAAATATCCCATTGAAACTCTGGGAGTCAACAGTGCGGGCCTGAAAAATATACTTGACTTGGCAGTTGACAATAAGGCAAAAGTTCTGCAGGCATCCACTTCCGAAGTTTACGGAGACCCTGAAGTTCACCCCCAGACTGAGGATTATTGGGGGAATGTTAACCCAGTGGGGCCAAGAAGCTGCTATGATGAGGGAAAGAGGTTTGGGGAGGCATTGTGCAATGTTTACTCGAACGAGTTTGGATTGGAAGTGGCTATTGCAAGAATTTTCAATACTTACGGCCCTAGGATGAATCTTGATGATGGAAGGGTAGTTCCCAATTTCATAACCCAGGCGCTAAGGGGGAAGAGGATGACTGTTTACGGGGATGGCAAGCAGACCAGGAGCTTTTGCTATGTTGGCGACATGGTGGAGGGGCTTGTTTCGCTTGCTTTTTCCGAGTATTCAGAAGTATTCAATATCGGAAATCCCCAGGAATTCACAATAATTGATTTTGCGGAAGAAACAAGGAAAGCTTGCGGAACTGATTCAGAAATAAAATTCGAAGAGCTTCCGGAGGATGACCCAAAAAGAAGGAAGCCAGATATTGGAAAGATAAAGGAAAAGATAGGCTGGGAGCCGAAAGTGCCATTGGAGCAGGGACTTAAGGAAACAGTGGAATGGTTTAGGAGCAGGGTGCAATAGCATGAAAGCAATAATACTTGCGGCAGGGAAGGGTACAAGGCTGAGGCCTTTAACTTATGGAATCCCAAAGCCACTTCTGCCGGTTGGGGGAAAGCCGGTTATTGATTATGTAATTGAAAACCTGCTCACTGTTAAGAGCATGGAAAGGATATATGTCGGCATTTCACACATGAAAGAATCGATTGACAATTACCTGAGGCACACTCCCAGAGACCATGTGGAAATAGAAACTGTGACAACCAAAAGCATGGAAACTGCGGGAGACATAAAGGCAATTGCCGAAGAGAAGAAGCTGAATGAAAAATTGATTGTGGCATATGGGGACAATGTAACAAACATCAATGTGCAGGAGCTTCTTGATTTTCATGAAAAACATGGAATGCCCGTCACTATTGCGCTTTTCGAAGTACCAATGGAAGAAGTTGACCGGTTCGGAGTTGTGAAAATGGATGGAGATGCGATAGTGGAATTTGTAGAGAAGCCGGAAAAGGACAAGGCTCCTTCCAATCTTGCAAATGCAGGATATTATATCATTGAGCCGGAAGTTCTGGATATAATACCAAATGAGAAAAAGAAAATGGAGCACGGAATATTTCCAGAACTTGCCGAAAAAAGAAAGATTGCAGGTTACATTTATAAGCCAAGCCACTGGCTGGATATTGGAACTGTTGAAGCATACAGGGAGGCCAACAGGCTGGTTGAGGAGATACTGCCGCCTCCAAAGAAGAGAGGTTGAGAATGGGGCCTTATTTTAGTGTAGTAATTCCTGCTTACAATGCAGAAAAATGCATAGAAGAAACGCTTGAATCAGTAATCAGGCAGACATACAAAAATTATGAAGTTATTGTAGTTGATGACGGGTCTACAGACAGAACTGCAGAAATCGCAGATGAAATTTTGAAGAGAGCAGGAGCAAAATTCAAGGTGATAAAGCAGGAGAATAAGAAAATAGGCGGGGCGAGGAATACGGGGATAAAGGAAGCGGAGGCAGAGTTGATTGCATTTTTGGATGCTGATGACATGTGGTATCCTGAAAAGCTTGAAAAGGTGAAAGAAATTTTTGAGGAACACGGTGATGTCTGCCTGGTATGCCA
>CAYTXD010000104.1:0-5129 GCA_964441305.1 Microcaldota archaeon | reverse complement strand
CGGCGGATGTCGCCGAGCGAGTAGATGTCCGCCTTGAAATCAAAAACCTTATTCCGCATATCGACAAGTTCCAAGAGAACAAGTACACAAAGGAAGAGATGAAAGTTGTATGGGAGACAAGAAAGATTTTCGGGGAAAAGGATTTGCAGATTTCATGCACATGCGTCAGAATTCCGACTTTCAGGGCGCACGCGGAAAGCATTGTGGTGGAAACGGAAAAGCAGATAACGCCTGAAGAGGCGAGAGAAGTCCTCGGAAAGGCAGAAGGTGTCGAAGTCAGGGATGACATTGAAAACGACATATACCCGATGCCCCTTACCTCATCTGAGAAGTTTGATGTGGAAGTTGGCAGGATTAGGAATAATCTGATATTCGGTGAAAACGGGCTTGAGTTCTTTGTGTGCGGAGACCAGATATTGAAGGGTGCGGCTCTGAATGCTGTACAGATAGCCGAAAAAGTAGTTGGAAAATAATTACTTTTTTCCCTTTGCTTTTTCTGAAAGAGGAATTTCCTTCTGCTCTCCGGTTTCATCATTGTATTCCACAAAGCGGTAGCCGCAGCCCTCCCAAAAAATATCTTCTGGGTCTGCGGGAAAATCCCTGCAGTGCTTGGGCCTGTTCTGCCATATCCTACAGATGAATGTGCCGCCCTTTCTCCTTTCTAAATGCTTGCACTGCTCGCGGAGCTTCTTAATCTTCCTTCCGCCTTTTTCCGCATTAATGCGCGCCTGCTCTTTCTGCTCATCATTCATGCCGCTTTCAATGTACTTCCTCACGCAGCACTTTCCGCACATCCTGCACTCGCCAACGCGCTTGATGAATATTGCCATAAATGGATTTGGAATTTTTAATTTAAATAACTAACTCAAATTCAAAGGTAACTGAAACTAAAGCTTGCGCGCCATTGCAATTTCATCACACTCCATAAATTTCGGGCAGTTGACGCAGTCAGCCCAGACCTTCATTGGAAGGGCGTCGCTGTCGATTATATCGAATCCGTTCCTTTTGAAAAATTCAGGGTTCAAAGTGAGAGTGAATACTGTTTTTATTTTCATTTTTCTCGCTTCCTTAATGCATCTTGCAAGGAGCTTTCTGCCAATCTTTTTCTTGGTGTGCCTGGGCTTTACGGCAAGCGAGCGCACCTCTGCAAGGTCTTTCCACACTATTTTCAGTGCGCAGCATCCGAGTATCTTTCCCTTCTCTTCGGCAACAAAATATTCCCTTATGCCCTCATAAATGCTGCTTAGGTTTCTTGGCAGCATTATGTCCTTTTTTGCATATATTGCTATAAGCTCCCGCATCTCCTCCGCATCATCCAAAATGGCAGTTCTTATTTTCATTCAAGCACCTTTTTCAGGATATTTATTGCCATATCCAATTCCTTTTTTGATACCGTGAGAGGAGGGGAGAGCCTCATTACCTTTTCAGAAGTTGGGGAAACAAGCAGGCCTTTTTTTATCAGCTTCTCGCAGTATGGGCGGGCAGGGGAGTTGAGCTCTATTCCCACCAAAAGTCCCTTTCCGCGAACCTCTTTTATCCCGCTGGAGCGGATTTTTTTAAGCTCTTTCATTAGGTAATTTCCCATTTTTGCGGAATATTGCGCAAGCTTCTTTTTCTTGAGAATTTTCAGGGTTTCAATTGCGGCAGAGCACACCAGCGGGCTTCCGCCGAATGTTGATGCGTGGTCACCTGGAGAAAATGATTTTGCGATGCTGTCTTTTGCTGCGAAAGCGCCTATCGGAAGGCCTGAGCCCATTGCCTTTGCCATGCAAAGAATATCCGGCTTTATTCCCTCGTGCTGGAATGCAAACATCTTTCCTGTTCTGGCAAAGCCCGTCTGCACCTCGTCAAGTATCATAAGAACTTTCTTTTTGTCGCATATTTTTCGCACTTTTTTCAAGTAATCCTTGCTTGGGACAACTACTCCGCCTTCCCCTTGTATTGGCTCAATTATTACTCCTGCTGTCTTTGAAGTTATTGCCTTTTCAATTGCTTTTGGGTCGTCATACGGAACAAAGTGGGAAGTTGGCTTCAGGGGAAGGAATGGCTTTCGGTACGGCATTTTCCATGTGAGCGCAAGGGCCGCACCTGTTCGGCCGTGGAAGCTTCCCATTGCGGCAATGAACTCCCTCTTTTTGGTGTGCTTTTGGGCAAGCTTAATGGCCCCCTGTATCGCCTCCGCACCTGAGTTGCAGAAGAAAACTTTTTCCATGCCGCTCTCTTTTGAAATCATTCCGGCAAGCTTTGGCTGCTCGGAATTGTAGTACCAGTTTGAGACGTGGATGAGCTTTTTTGCCTGTTTTGAGATTGCATTTGCGATTTCCGGGCGAGAATGGCCAAGAGAATTCACAACAACCCCCTGCACAAAGTCAAGGTATTTTTTCCCCTTCTCATCCCACACCCACGAGCCCTTGCCTTTGGTGAGCACTAGGGGAAAGCGCCCGTAAGTTGGCATAACATATTTTTTGTCAAGTTTTTTTGCATCCATAATCTCACTTCACTATTTCTGTCCCTATTCCCTTTTTTGTGAATATCTCAAGAAGAAGGGCATGCTCCACTTCCCCGTTTATCAGATGGGCTTTTTTAACCCCTCCATTTACTGCGTAAATGCATGCTTCCACCTTTGGAATCATGCCCCCCTTGATTACTCCGCTCTTTATTTTCTTTTTTGTTTCTTTAATTGTTAATGTTGGTATTAGTTTTTTGTTTTCCATCACTCCCTCAACATTTGTCATCTCTGTAAGCTTTTCTGCTTCCAGCGCAACTGCAACTGCTGCCGCTGCAGTGTCCCCGTTTATGTTGTAAAGGTTTCCATTCCTGTCTGCGCCTATTGGGGAAACTACTGGAATGTGCTTTCCCTGGAACATTTTCTTTATTGGCGCAGGGTTTACTTTTGAAACTTCCCCCACCAGGCCGAGTTCCGGCTTTTTGCGCTTTGCATAAATGAGCCCGTTACTGCCCATTATGCCTTTTGCCCTTCCACCTTTCTTCATTACAAGTGCAACAATTTTTTTGTTTACTCTCTTGAATACTTTTTCTACTATTTTCATTGTTTTCTTGTCTGTTACGCGAAGCCCGTTCTTGAATTCGGGTTTAATTCCTTTTTTCTCCATCTCTTTTGAAATTTCCGGCCCCGCACCGTGTATGAGTACGGGCTTTAGCCCAACCTGCTTCAGGAGAACCACATCGCGTATTATTGAATTTAGCTGTTTTTTGCTGATGTTTCCCCCATACTTTACTACTATCACTTTCCCGGTGTATTTTTGAATGTAGGGAAGAGCTTCGACTAAAGTTTTTGCTTTCTTTATATAACGTTCCATAAAAACCGAAAATAAAACGAAGTTTATTTAAAAAAGGTTTCCTGCTACCCGCCCAGAAAAATAAATTCATGAGAATACTGATGAAACCACAATGTTTAAAAATTAGTTTTGGTATATTAAATGGGATTTTATGTTAAAAGTAAACTTGAATGGCCCTAGAAAAAGGAACAGCCAGGATAATGGTGCAGCAGGCGTGCTTGGAAGAGTTTCAGGCATGCGCCCCGCTGTAACTGACTTTTACCTGGAAAAGATTCTTGGAAGGAATTTTGACAAACATGTCATGAGAATTTCTGCATCCCAAGTAGAGGAGAATCTTTTAGGAAAAAACCAAAATTGCTTCAGGGAGATGCTTTTCAAGATGAGCATGAAAGGCTTTCGTCTAAAGCAGATAGACAAATATGAGAATTTTGCAATTCTTAAGTATGTAAAGCAGGACAGCGAAAAGGAAGAATGGGTCAAGTTTTTTTCTGGAAAGAAAGAAGGATGCATGCCCCAGCTGAACGAAAATGTAAACCACAACACCATGCTAAAAACTATCAATTCATTTTCCCCTGAAGACAAGAGATTCATAATTGAAGGACGCGCACTCTCTGCATTGAGAAGAAAGGAGGGAATTGAGATAACAACTCCCCATACTGTCAAGCTTGCAAGAAAAACCGCAATTGCTGCGGCAATGCTTTTGGGGATGTTCACCATAGCTTCATTTGCCGCGCCGCTTGCAAGGAATTTCAGAGAGCTTTACAATTACTCAGTGCAGCAGAAAAGAAGCGGGGCATATATAGATGGGAAAAGACAGGATTTCTCCGAATCAAGAAAAATCCCGCGTGAGCTGACTGAACGAATCGAAAGAAAGCTTGTCCAGAATTTTAATGGAAATGTGATTGACTGGAGGGGACGGGCTTTTGTCGAAGTGCGCGACCTGAAATTTGGAACTGCAGGGAGGATTGGTGAAGAAAAGGAAATCCGGCTTGCCAGCACAATAAAAGTTGCAGGGGGAATTGCTGCATTTAATTATATTTACAAAAATTCGGGCGTGATGAGTGCGAAGGAGTATAGTGAAATGAACAAACTCCTAAAACAGATGCTGTCTCGCTCAAGCAATACTGCGAGCTATGACTTGCTTTATATGATTGGCAAAAAAGAGCTTGAAAGAGAGCTCGCGCTGAGCAAATGCAAAACAAAGCCGACATACTTATGGCATAAGAACAGGTCAAGGTGGATGGATTTCCTTGGAGAATACCTGAAGTCAAGAGGAATAGATGAAAGGCCCGAGAATTACATGGGAAGATTCAAGTTTTACGGAAAGGGAACTGGGGGGGCACATGTAACAATTGAGATGATTGAGCTCTTTGGCATGATGCATGTTAATGAAGTAATGAAGGCAGAGGGGCTTGGCATTGAGCAGGTTGAGGTAATTCCGCCTTTTGGAAATGCCTCAGTGCACAGAAATGTTGCAGAGCCGTCTGAGCTTGCCGATATGATGGAGAGGCTTTACATGCATTCGGTTCTTGACGAGGGAATGGCAGGGAAGCTTGTTGAGCTTTTGAAAAGGCAGAAGTATAGGGGGCAGTTCACAGAACTTCTACCGCATGGTGCGGAAGTGATATTTGCCACAGGATGGGTCGACCAGAGCAGAGTGGCTGTTGGAATTTTCCCTGAAAAGCAGGTTCTTTTGATTGTGCATTTGCCAGCAGACCAAAACAAGCAGGAGGAAGTGCTGGCATCCGCAGAGCTTATCAAGCAGATAGCATTTGAAGTCTATTCTTCCTTCTGATTTTTTTTGAATTTCGGGGGCTTGTATTTTTTCAT
>CAYTXD010000103.1:0-5135 GCA_964441305.1 Microcaldota archaeon | reverse complement strand
AGCTCGGTTGCGGCTTTCAGGTTTGCCTTTCTTCCGATAACCGGGCCCGAGATTTTTACTTTCTCCTTCAAGTCATTGTCCCTGTCCACGCAGAGAACAAGAATTGCCTTCTTGTGCATATTAGTAGGTTTTAAGAAAGCTATTTAAATATGTATTGCGTTGAGTTAATGCTCACTTTAACAGAGAGTGGTAACTATGGGTAAGCAAGTGACACCAGGAAACGAAATCGGGATTGAAGAAGAGTTCATTGGAGGCAGGGGAACCTATGTTGAAGAGGGAAAGCTAAATTCTTCCCTTGTCGGGGAAACAGAAGAGAAGGACCGCACAATTGGAGTTGAGCGCGGAAACCAGCTTGTGCCAATTGCCAAGGGAACAGTTGTTTACGGAAGGGTTGAAATGGTTATAGAGCCAATCGTTATTCTTTCAATCGAGCCGGTGGAGCAGGAAGGTGTCCGATTTGTGCAGTTTCCAAACAGGGGAGTAATTAGGGCTCCAGCAGTAAGCAACAGCTTTGTCAAATATGTTCATGACGAATTCAAAATAGGGGACATAGTCAAGGCAAAAGTGGAAAAGATTGACGAAAATGACGTAAATCTTACAACTGCAGAGGATTCTCTCGGAGTTGTAAAAGCATTCTGCACAAAATGCAGGGGCGAGATGAGCAAAAAGGGAACAACTCTTACCTGCAACTCCTGCGGAAGCAAGGAAAGAAGGAAATTCAGCTCTGATTACGGGGTGTTTTTATGAAAGTTGAACTTGTTAAAAAAGAAGACAATTATGTCGAGCTGGTGCTCACCGGGGAAGACCATTCTGTTCCCAATGCACTCTGCGACATCATAATGCAGGATGATGATGTTGAGTTTGCATCATATGTGATAGACCATCCCACAGTGGGGGAGCCAAAGCTGATGGTGAGGACTAAGAAGAAAGACCCTCTTAAACTAATTTCAGTTGCTGCGAAAAAGCTCTCCAAGGAAGCTTCAGAAATAGAAAAGGCATTCGGGAAAAAGAAAAAATAAGCGGTATTTCAAATGAAAAAGCCGGAGCCATTAGTGATTGCAGCATATTTCCTCATTACTGTTTTCCTTGGCTATTTTCTTTTCTCCTCCAAACTTCTTGAGTCCGCGCTTTTTCTCATACTTGCAGGCCTGCTTTACGCTTCCGAAAACTATTTCCGCGGAAAAAAAATCCTTATTAGCAAAAAGCACGCGGAAAAGCTCCAGCTTCTGGTGAAAAGCAAGTTCACCTACGGAGTTATTGCAGGCGTTTTCATCACCTTCCTGATAACCAAGCACTGGATTTTTGGAATCTTCACCGCAATCCTTCTTCTGGTGCTCGTGCTTGCCGAAATTGCCATGGGCATTGCCGAAAACGGGCTCGGCAACGAAATCCGGGAAACAGTTATTGCAATACTATTTGCATTCTGCTTCTGGTACGGCCTGTCAATAATCCTCTCCACTCCCACTCCCCTCAACGCAATAGTCACATGCTCAATGATTCCCCAGCTTTCCAGGGGTGATTTGATAATCCTGCAGGGGGGAGAAATCAATGCGCCGGAAATTTCCCTTACAAAAAGCCAGGTTTCGCAAATTACTTCTGATGCAAAAATAACCTACAAAAACGATAGTTTCACAGTGAAGGGCTCAATAATGGAATACTGCATGCAAAACCCATCTGGCGAGAACTGCGAAGAGTTTTTCAGCTCCCCAAGCTCTTTCAAGGAAATGCACGGCCCCCTCTCTTTCAATTATGAAATGTGCGAAAGGACCATTCTCTCCACAGGGCAAAAGGGCTACATTCCATGTGTTAAATCTGTAAGCTACGCAGGAAAAGAATATGGGACAAATTTGGAAAATGACATAGTGGTTTACCAGCCGAAGGAAGGCGAGCTTTACTCGTACGTTGGGGACATAATCCACAGGGTCCACCTGAAAATTGGTGTGAACGGGGTGGATTATTACTTGATAAAGGGAGACAACAATGAGATATTCGATATTCAGAGGTACAATTATGATTACGGGCTTGGAAACGGGCTTGTTTCTGAAGAGCAGGTTAAGGGAAAGGTGCTATTCAGGGTTCCTTATTTGGGCTATTTCAAGCTTCTTCTTTCAGGGCTTGCCAATCCCACTTTCTTCGTCGAGCCAGCTGGGTGCGACAGAATTTTTTCCGAGTATAAGAATTAGGTTTAAAAACGTTCCCGGTGAATAGCTATTTCCTGAGTGTGGGGTGTTGAATTGTTTAAGATAGCGGTTGAAAATGCCAAGAACTGGAAAAATTCCATTGACGCAATTGTAAACTTGATTGACGAGGGGGTGCTTGAAATCACTTCAGAAGGAGTTTCCCTAAGGGCAATGGATCCCTCGCAAATAGCAATGGTCTGCTTCAGCGTCCCAAAAAGCTCATTCCTTTCATACGAGATTGAAAATTCAACAAAAATAGGGCTTAATTTTGACAGCTACAGCAAAATTCTCGGGAGGACAAGGGGAAACGAGCAGCTTGAGATGATACAGGATGAAAACAAGCTCGCGCTGAAATTCCTTTCGGAAAAAAAGAAAAGAAGCTTCAAAATACCCCTTATCGACCTTCCCTCCTCCTCACAGAGGGAGCCGACAATAAAGCATGATGCAGTGGTAAAAGTAAAAGGAGGGCACTTTAAGGAGATGCTCAAGGATGCTGCGCTTGTAAGCTCACATGTGACACTGCAGGTAAATGACGATAAATTCTATGTTGAAGTTCATGGCGACTCCGCAGACCTGAAAACCGAGAGCGAAAAGGAAAGCGACGATGTCCTTGAAATCAACGCGTCAGAAAAGGCAAGGGCAACATTCCCCCTCCAGTATTTGGAGGACATTGTAAAGGCATGCCCTGATTCACAGATAATGGGAATCCACCTCAAGAACAATGCGCCGGTAAAAATCGACTACGAAATTGACGCGGCGCAGCTCACCTATTACCTTGCTCCAAGGATTGAGGAGGAGTAAGTAAATCATCGATACTGCCAGCCCATTAATTCTGTTTAGTTCTTATTTAGCGGTATCTTCAATCCACTATTTCTCCAAGCCCCTTGCCAATCCACCTGAAGGGAACCGCTATTTTTTCAACCGCGCCCTCTACCCTTTCGCTGTCAAATGCAACATCAAGGGTGCCCATAACTTCCCATACTTTCAAATCAGGGGAACCCTTGGCAGTAAACCTGAATGACGACTTATCGGTGATTACTCTCCATGAGGCAGTATACCACTCCTCGTCACTTTCCCCTATCCTCCTGTATTCAAGCTCAAACCTCTCCATCCTGTCCTGCCTGAACCTGTACATCGATGCGCCCGCCTTGTAAACAGTCTCTTCCATCCCCTCCGGCGGCTCTTCCGCAGTCACAAAAACTGCTCCGCTGTTCTTGTCGACCCCAATGAATAGCTGCTTTCCTGATGCCTCTCCCTTAAGTGAATCATATGCACTTTTTGTGTAATAAACTGCCCCTGCTTTTTTTCCTGCTTCCGGCCCCCCGCTTCCCTGTGCGGACTCTGCCAAAATGTAAATTGACTCGTTTTCCCCAAGCCCCTTTCCATAGCCTGCAAGAATCGTTTTTATGCTCTCCGGCATCTCGTCCTTTGATGCATTCTGCTCGCCAGGGATTCTCTTGATTCCGTTTTCCCTGTCCCATTCTGCTGCAGCAAGAAGCACTGCATACCCCCGTCCTGCAAAAACATCTCCCTTTTCATAAATAATATTTCCGCCGTTCATCAATTTTTCAATGCTGGCCTCTCCAAGCTTAATCCTGCCTTCATTCATTGGAATTGCAACAGTTAATGTATGGAAATCCTCGTCTTCAATAAGGCCAAATTCACCAACAATTTTCCTCTCTTCTTTTGCATAGCTTATCTTGTTAAGCTGCATCCCATTTTCTGTAGATGAGCCCTGCACCTTAAGGCCCTTTTTCTGAAAGATTGCCGCCCACCTTTCAGTATCTGCACCTCCAGTTGCGTAGTCCGCCATTGCATATGCAAGATACATCAGAGCGCCTGATGAAAGCTCGTGCCTTGCCTCCAGTATTTTCTGGTTTTTTTTCACAGTCTCAAGAAATGCGGAATTCACAAAAGTTTTTTCATTCCAAATTCCTGCTTCCGCCTTCGACTGGTCGTTTCCGCCCAAGTAATGCACTCTCCACCAGTTCTCTCCTTCTTTTCCCTTCCAGACATCCGCGCCGTAATATCCTTCCTCCTGAATCTCCCAACCCTCAACCAAAACTTTTGTTGGATTTTTGGTAAACAGAACATCTGCAGTTTTCCTCCTGTTCTTGCTGTCGGATGCTGCACCAAGCTCTATATCCTCTGAGTCATAAGCTACAAGCAAAAAGTCCCCTTTCCTGCTGTTCTCATTGAATTCTGCAAGAACCTTCCCCATATCCGCACCTGCAAACCTTATCTCTTCCCCAGTGGAAAGGCTGTCTTCCCCAAGGTAAACATATTTTCCCCTGTTCCTGTAATAAGTCCATTTCTGAAGCTCGCTTTCATTATTCTTGTAAACAACCAATGTCTGCCCATCCGCAACTCCTTTGTTTAAAACAGATGCATTGAAAACCGCCTCCCCGTCTTTTCCATCCTTTAGGAGCCTCAAGTCATGGACCCAAATTTCATCCTTGACATTCATGTTTATTGCCCTGCCGTAAATGCTTTCCGCACCTGCCTCTGCAATTACTTTTGTGGGAACGCCTTTTCCCCCTTCATTATTGCCGTAGCCTGTAACTCCGACCCTTCCGCTGGTTTCGCTTTCGCTCTCAGTGTCCGTCTGCCGTATCGCCCCTCCTAAGGTTCCGTTAAAGCCCGCAACCTGTTCAGGGGGTGTGCTCAAAAGCATTCCTGCCGTCCTCGCTATCAGGCCTGAAACAACTGAAAGAGTGACCTGCGACGGCTTGGTCGGGTTTCTCGGGGCATAAACATTTCCAACAATCCCAAACATCCTGAAAAGCGACCGAATGTCAAGGTTTTTGTTGAACTCAGGAAAAAATGTCCAGTAGTTAAGCTGGTTTATCCTCGAAAATATCCTTGGCTCCACCAGTGACTCAAAAGGGTCCATAAGCTCTCTTTCAACAGGGACTGCAATTCCTCCTTCCCTGAGCGACCTCCTTGTCTCAACAT
>CAYTXD010000102.1:0-5164 GCA_964441305.1 Microcaldota archaeon | reverse complement strand
ACCTTGCCGCACTTGAGGCGCTTTTGGGATGGCTGACAACTGCCGGCTTTTCTTTCCAGCTGCCCATACTAATTGTGGGAAGCTTCGGCCTTGGCCTCTCCCCGCTATCCGGCCTTGGAGCGGTCAGCAATGCACTCATACTGATAATGGACGTGCTGGCGCTGAATATCGGCATTGTTCTCGGGCAGCAGGTCATACTTGAATTCATACAGGTTAATTTTCCCATTTTTCTCTTTCTTGGGGTTCTCCTGAGGACATTTCCTATCACCCGCAAGCTCGGCTCCACACTCATGGCGTTGGTTCTTACTGCCTATTTCGTTTACCCCCTGACAATACTGATGAACCAGGAAGTGCTCGCCAATGTTGAGCCGGTTATGGTTTATTCCAGCGACTACCGCCTTTCAATAGGCCAGCAGGATTTTGAAGAGCATTTCAGAGAGGACGCACTAAGGGAAAGGAAGGATCTGGAGGATAAAACTTTTGATGATTTCAATGAGGAGCCCACGGAGCAGGGAGGCATACTTACCAGAATCCTGAATTTTTTCACAGGAATAGGGAAAAAGATATGGAACGGGCTCAGCGCTCTCTGGAGCGCAGTGACAAAGATGTGGTCGTTAGTAGGAAGCTTCAAAAAAATTCTGACAGGCGCAACTGCATTGGGCTATGTAAAGACGTTTTACTGGCTGACAATTGACGCCCTCCTTTACATTCATGCCCCATTTGCGGTGATTGTAATCATTTTCCCAATAATCAACATAATAATCTGCTTTACCGCATTCAAGGGAATATCATCTGCTTTGGGAGGGGAGGAAACACTGTTCGGGGTTTCGAAATTCATATAGGTGCATAGATGGGAATGGAAGTGGTTGGACTGGCGTGGATTGCGATTTCCCTAATGGTATTCGCAATCGCCCTTATCTACATGTTCTCCCAGATGTTCAAAAGGCCCGAATGGGAGGCACTTGCAAAGCAGGAGCTTTACCAGGTTTTTGTGTCTACATTGATACTGCTTTTCATAAGCGGAACCACCGCAGTTGTGCCCATGATGGCCCTTAACATAACCGACTCCCTTGCAACCGACCTTCCGGCTTATGTAACTGCTGGAGGAGATGCCCCGACTCTTGAAGAAACCGCCCACTGCCATGGGGCAGTTTACCATCTTGATTACGACACCCCATCATTCTGCATAGCGCGCGTTTACCTGAACAAAGTTGCTTTCACTTATGCAGTACCTGTGCTTATACAGCTCCGCTCCCTTGCACTTGCAACAGAATACATATCCGGCCTGACCGTAAAAATAGGAACAGGCAATTTCGGAATGCAGTTCCCCCTCAACCCAGGGTACATGATATGGGAGCATGTGATTAATTTCCTGATTATAATTGCAATGCCCTTTACTTCCAGCTTAATTGTCCAGCAGGTGGGGCTGGAGGTAATACGCGCAACGATGTTCAGCATAATATTGCCAACCGGGCTATTCCTGAGGGTTTTCCCCCAGACCAGGGATGTGGGCTCGTTCCTTATTGCAACCTCTTTCGGGTTTTTCATAATTTTCCCCCTCACTTACGTGATGCATTACCAGATAATGTCATACCTTTGGGCGGTGGACAGCGGAACAGGTTATACTGTTGATTACAATACTCAGGAATACCAGGACATGGGTGCAACCGCAGTACTTCAGGAGCTGGAGTTAACACCTTACGGAATAACGCACATATTCAATGCAGTTGACCGGCTCGCATACCTCATAGTTCAGGCAGTTTTCCTTCCCGCATTCAGCCTGGTGCTCACAACATCATTTATAAGGGCAACAATCAAATTCCTATCGCAGAAATTAGGGTGAAAATGAAATGGACGTAATCACATTCAGGGAATATTTTCTCCAGTGGATGCCGGTTGGCTTGATTGCCATACTAATATCCACCGCAATTGTCAGCCTGGCATACATGCTCTCAAAATTCCTGAATGACGAGAAGCTCACAGCATGGGCAAAAGAGGAATTTTTCCAGGTGATTTTCTCCATTATAATCATCACCAGCGCGGTTTCATTCTATGTTCTTGTGGACGGGCTTTTGCATGACGTTTCGGTGATAGACCCGCACATGCAGGACCTTTGCCAGGAGCCCTTCATATACTATGCATCCGAGGGCGCGCAGACAGCAGCGACAAACCCATACCAGCCCCCCTGCCACATCAAAATTGCCGGCGCATACCTTGAGGACATGTTAAGGGGCGCGGTGAGGTTTAATGAGGAGCTTTTGGGAACAATAATGCTTTACGGGCTTCTTGTTGAAACATCCGTTTCATTCGCAAAAACTCCCCTCTCTCCATGGGGAAGATATGTTATGCACCCCTTTGCAGGGCTCACAATAGTGAAGAATTCACTTGACACCTGCTTTGATTTTGTGATGAAATCAATGATGTTCCTTGCAATGCAGTTATACTTCCTTCATTTCATGTACCAGGCACTATTCCCGATTCTCCTCACTTGGGGCCTTATACTCAGGACATTCTTTTTCACCCGCAAGCTCGGGGGGCTTCTCATAGCATTGGCGCTTTCCCTTTATGCAATATACCCATCTGTTTACATGATAGGCGGATACATTCTCCAGAACTCCTATCCCGGTGGCATGTTTGACGTGATAGACCAGAGCGTGAAGATGGATATACAAACGGCCATTTACAGCTACAAGAGCTCCGAGCACTGCGAGGATAATTCAGGCTGCGGAGTTCAAGGGGAATGGTGCAATGAGCACGGGCTATGCGTGCCCCTCCAGCCCGCTGCGGAAATAGATGTAACTCCAATTGATGAACCCCCCCAAGAGGAAGTGGAGGTTGAAATGAGCGACCTCACCTCCAAAGTCAGCACACTTTCAGGCGGAAGCCTTCTTGGCAAAATCAAGGACAGGATATTCAACCAGAAATGGCTTATAGGCGAGTACGGAGTCCTGGACAACACCGCCCGCCTGCTGGTGTTTACAGTTTTCATGCCCTTCATCGCACTCATGGTGACTCTTGCGGGAGTGAAAAAAATGTCCCCGCTTTTCGGGGGGGATGTTGAAATAGCAGGTTTATCGAGGTTCCTATGATGAAACCAAAACAACTTGCACTGGCGCTTTTCCTGGTTTTGCTACTTCTGCCCCTCTCCAGCGCAAGACAGCTTGAGGTTCCCACTTTTATAGAACTGGGAGAACACTACTTCAAGGTGAACATCGCAGGATGCGAGCCGCCCGCAGGCATATCGAACCTTTCGGAGAGGTGGATTGAGCTCTCGGTTATTGCAATTCTTTTCAGCGTATCCATTATTGCTTTCTCCTACATGGTTTCAATACCTCTCGGCGCAGCAAAGGTGCAGGCGTGGGCAAAAAACGAGCTTTACCAGACATTCGGCTCCGCGGTGATAATAATACTTTTCTTTTTTGCATTCCAAACTGTTGACACTTTGGTAAACGAGCAGTTCGGGGGAGGTGCGGGTTCGGACAGCATAACCTCCGCAATAGATTACGCGTACAACATGAAGATGTGGCTTATAACAGAATATACTGCAGTAATTGTCATGAACGGGGTGCTGGCAATAATCTCCTCATTAACCGTAAACCTTTCACCCGGCAAAATCGCGGGAATACATTTCAGCGGCGCAACCATTGCAAAGCCGTTCATGGACGCGCTGAACATCATACTCCGCGCATTGATTATGGCAATCGGCTCCTGGCAAATCAAGGAAGTGCTTTTATGCTTTGCAAAAAGGGAGATGCTCGCGGTTTTCATGCCCGTAGGCATATTGCTGCGCTCCTTCCCGTTCACCAGAAAGGCAGGCGGCGCAATGATTGCAGTCGCGCTCGCTTTCTATTTTGTATACCCGATAATGCTGAACATAAACAAGATTATAGTTTACACCCACTACGGGGTTTATGATTCCCAGGGAACGTTAGGCAACTTGGACGCGCATATGGAGAAATTTTGGGATTCGATGAGTTTGAGGGGGCTTCCCACATTCAAATGGTTTGGCATAATGGCGATAGCCGCGCTTCTGCTAAACAGCACGATAGTGGCAACACTGACCATCAGTTTGGTTATCCCCATGCTGTTGTATGTTGCCGAAGAAGTGGTTTATGCAGTTCTGATAGCAAGTATTGTTCTGCCCGCGATTAACATTTTTGTGGTTTTGACATTCACAAGGGAATCGGCCAAGTACCTTGGAGTAGATTTGAATTTGGGAACATTGATGCAGTTGATATAGTGATGGAATGGTAGCTGGACTAACATACGATGTGTGTGCCCATACAATGGGCAACGCAGTTGCGGGCAGCGGGTTTGCCGCATTCTGGACAAGCTGGCAGGGAATTGCAGGACTGGCTCTAGGATTCACCATCATACTTCTAGCTTTGATGTACATGTTCTCCACAGTTCTCGGAAAGCCCAAGCTCGCGGCATGGGCGAAGTTCGAGATATTCCAGGCATTTGGAACGGCAGTAATACTCCTGCTCATGGTGTCATTTGTGGAGGGCTCATGCAACATGAAAATGGGCATTGTCACAGACGACCCCGCATACCGCGACCTTCCCCTTTTCGATGCCGCGGACCAGTACTGGGAATGGCTAAAGGACAGGCTGGTTTACTCCATTAACCTCCTTAGAAAAAACAACGCATGGCTCGCCTTTGTTTCCGAAGTCGTATGGGTTAACAGGCCAGGGGGGATGGGCCTGGTCCAGTCGCCTCTCCAGGGTCTTCAGACAATTACCGGAACGCAAACAATAATACTCTCTTCCCTTATGGTGGCTTACCTCACAACGCTTGCAATAATTGTGGTGATAAAATACCTAATCATCGCAATCTATACCTACCTGCTTCCAATAGGCGCATTATGCCGGGCAATTGAGCCGTTGCGGGCTTTCGGCGGAACCATACTTGGGATATGCATTGGGCTTGCGGTGTTCTTCCCAATATTCGTGGTGCTTGGCGGCCTCATGGTCCAGGGCCCTTCGGATGACATTTTTGGAGAGCTCCAGCGCACCGATGAAATAGGGGGCGTAAACATAAAGGACATGAGCATGGACCCGAATGATATGGCAAGCGACCTGCACGAAAGAATGACTGGTGCGTCTCATGAGGAGGCGGAGGAGGAAACTATGGGCACTGTGAACAAAGCAGTGGTGAGCCACTT
>CAYTXD010000101.1:0-5165 GCA_964441305.1 Microcaldota archaeon | reverse complement strand
GAGGAAGAGGAGTTTGACGAGGCGCTTGGGATAACCACAGGGGCAGGCACAATTTTCGGCGCAACCGGCGGGGTCACAGAGGCTTCACTAAGGACTGCTTACAGCAAAATCACGGGCAAAACTTTGAAGAAAGTGGAATTTGAAAAAGTCCGGGGGGCAGAATACCTAAGGAAAGCTACAGTTGAAATAAACGGTCGAAAGATAAAAATAGGAATTGTAAATTCACTTAAAGGCGCGCACAAAATCCTGCGCGACTTGAAAAATGACGACCTTGATTATGATTTTGTGGAAGTGATGGCATGCCAGGGGGGATGCGTTGGAGGCCCCGGACAGCCCCTCCACCCAAGGAACAAGCATGCAGACGTAATAAAAGCAAGGGCGGATGCGCTCTATTCCATTGACTCAAAGAAGAAGTTAAGGAAGTGCCATGAAAATCCCGCAATAAAAAAGCTTTACAGGGAATTCCTCGGAAAGCCGATGGGCAAAAAGGCGCTTGAGCTTTTGCATACTTCCTACAGGCCAAGAAAGGTTTCCGGAATTGAGGTGATTAAGTGAAATGGGTATACCAGAATCTGAATTCAGAAATTTACAAAAGTGCCGAGAAATTCAAGCATATTGAATTCCTTTTCTTCGGATTCCTATCATTTTGCATTCCATTTTTGCTCGGGCACCCTCAATTGTTGGTAGGCACACTAGTCAACGCGTTCATAATTTCCGCCTCGCTGAATCTTGACGCAAAAAGAATTCTTCCACTTACAATACTCCCCAGCATCGGCGTTCTTTTCAGGGGAATTTTATTCGGCCCCTTGACATTATCCCTTGTTTTCATGCTTCCTTTCATATGGATTGGAAACATGATTCTTGTGCTTGCGCTAAAGCATCTTCTTTCAAGAAAAATGAATTACGCAATTTCAGTAGCAGCAGGTGCAGGGGCAAAGGCACTTTTCCTTTTCTCAATAACATACATTCTTTTCCAGTTTGAAGTGCTTCCTTCACTTTTCCTTACTGCTATGGGCGCAGTCCAGCTTGCCACCGCATTAATGGGCGGAATCGTCGCATACCTCCTGCTGAAAATTTCGCTGAAAGCAGGGATGGTGAAGGTGCTTTCAGGATGATAGAATGAAAAAAGCAATATTGGCGCTACCTCTCCTCCTCATTCTCGCAGGATGCATTCAGCCGGAATTCAGCTATTCCCTTGAAGGGTGCCAGGAAAGCAGGCAAAGGGTTTCCTAAGCATCAGGTTTCTATTCATATGGGAACAAAACAACAATTGAAGAATTCTGCAAGTAAAACCTGCCTTCCCACCGCAGTAAATCAATCCTGAGCCGGAGGGGTGCGGATGCCAAAAGGTTCCAGATACCTAAATCTCCCCAATTCTCTTGAGTACTTCCTCAAGGACCACTTTTGAGTAGCCTTCCTCAACTCTCATGCTTGCGGCAACGGAATGCCCTCCCCCGCTTATTATTGCCTCCTTCAGCTCCTTTTTTATTTCCCTAATCAGCTCAGTAGCATTAAAGCCCGCATCAACTGCCTCTCTATTTGCCCTGAAATTAATAACTCTTTTCCCGTGGCCGATTGCGACAAATGGCCCGCTTCCCTTCAAGTCATCGAAAACAAGCCCAACTGCCTTTCCTTTTCCCGGAAACTCCCTATGCTTTGTCGCCTTGTCATGCGCCACAAGCGCAATTTTGAAATTACCAACTTCCTTTACTTTAGTATTGGCTTTTGCTAGGGAAAACGCATTCTCTATTTTATCACTTGCCTGGGAGTAAAGGGAAAGGAAAAGGGACTTTTTTGCAAGAATGCTTTCATAAAAATTAATTGTATTCGGGAATCCCCCATACGAAGCCACATAGTCAAGCACCAGCGCCTTCTTCACCTCTTCCTCGCTCGGCTCGTAAAGCCCGCTTTTGTCCCCAGCAAGGGAAATCCTCCCAATCTCCTCCGCGTCCAGCCCCGCTTCCCTTGCAATTTCAGAACATAGGAATCCCGCACTGTAATCCGAATCTCCCCCTGCATTCCAGGGGCTGACAAAAAGGGAAACCAGTTTCCCAACCTTTTTGTTTGGTGGATGGTGGTCTATGATAATAATCTCAATTCCTGCCGCTTTCATCATTTCCAATGAATCAATGCTCTCGTCATTTGCCCCAAAGTCGATAAGTATCAAGAGGGAATTGCTTTCCGACTTGAGCCCTGCGGCATCCCTCATCGCATCCGACATCCTGTAAACCGCGCTGTTGTTCTGTATTGCGGTATATCTCCCCCCAACAACCTTTGCAATTGCAATGCCCCCGCAAACCCCGTCTGCATCATTGTGGAACCTTATGAGCACATGGTTTTTTTCCTTCCCCGCGTCCGAAATAAATTCTGCCGCCTTTTTGATTTCAGGGGCAAGCCTTTCGGTAACTTCGTCCGAAATTATTTCCCCGCCTACAACCCTCTTCCCCGCGTAATCCCCTATCTGCATGCACCTATTTTATAAAAGATGTTTATTAAATGTAGTTTGATTTCTATGGAAAAACCAGTCCCATGCCCCAAATTCATGAAGAACGGCCCTTGCGGAGGAGTGAGGAACGGCAAGTGCGAGATACATGAAGGCAAGTGCGTATGGGTTGAGAATTTCAGGAAGATTGGAAAGGACATACTGAAGGCAAGGAGATAGGATGCTCGGCAAAATGATTTCAGAAAAAAGATTCACGATTACTGCAGAGCCCTCCCTGCACGATGGGCTGGGTGAATTCCTTTCACAGGCAAAAGAGATGAAAGCGGACGCTTACAATGCAACTGACAACCCTGGCGCAACGCTGGCTCCAAGCTCACTTGGCGCGTCAGTTGCGCTGAAGCAGATTGGAAAGGTTCCGGTGATGCAAATTACCTGCAGGGATAGGAACTCGCTTGGCATACAGGCAGACCTTCTTTCAGCCCAGCATTTTGGTATAGAAAACATACTTACAATGACCGGAGACCACCCGCTGAAGGGGTGCAAGACAGCAAAGCCGGTTTTCCAGTTTGACTCTACAACCCTTCTTCTTGCGGCAAAGGAGATGAATGAGGGAAAAAGCGCATGCGGGGATGAGATGAAGGAAAAAACATCCTTTACAGTTGGGTGCGCCCTCTCCCCAACCGTCAGCCCTACTGAGCCCGAAGTTTACAAGACAAAAAGGAAAATTGACTGCGGCGCGGAATTCTTCCAAACCCAGCCGGTATTCTCTATTGATTCAATTGAGGACTTTTCCCTGCTTTACGAAAAGGAATTCAATGAGGATATACGAAGCAAAATAATTGTAGGCATACTCCCAATCTACTCAACAAAACTGCTCGGGGGGGTAAAGGCATTGCCGGGCCTTATAGTTTCTGAAGAATATGAAAACAAGATAAAAAATGCAAAAGATGCAGAGGAGGAGAGCGCATCCCTCAGCACTGAGTTGCTAGATAAGATAAAATCCAACTCCTATGCAGGAGTGCACATAATGACTTTCGGCAAGGCTTCCCTCCACAATAAAATAGCGCAAAAATAAGTGTTCACATGGGAGAAAAATACAAGTTTTTGGAGCATACTGCCGATGCCCTTTTTGAGGCGTACGGAAAAAGCTTTGAAGAGGCGGTTGAAAATGCCGCGCTGGCATTCTTCGAGCAGGCATCCCCCCATTCCGAGCCCAAAGAGTCATTTGAAATAGAAGTGCAGGCGCAGACAAAAGAGGAGCTTGTAATATTCCTTCTCTCAGATTTGCTTACCGAAATGGACATAAGGGAAGTTTCCCTTGCAAAGCTTGAAGTGCTCTCATATGATGAAAATGAGGACAGGCTAAAGGCACGGGCTTGGGGCGAGAAGAAGCAGTACACCGGTGATGTAAAAGCAGTTACCCACCACATGATGGAACTTGAGGAAAAAGGGGGGAAGTGGAGGATAAGGGTACTTCTTGACATTTAGCTAATTGATTTTCAAAATTCCATTCACTTTTCTTGCGCCGTTCGGGTTCGGCATCCTCACCCTGTAAACATCCTCATTATCAAGAACAACAAGAGGATTCTTTGCCGCCCGGTCAATATCAATTTCATATACTCCTTTCTCAATAATCTTAACATTTTCAATTTCATCCTTTTTCTTATCTTCCTTTCTGTGCACAAAAGCTCTTGAGCCGCATTTCTTGCATCCTGCAGTAAGCTCCTCAACGCCTGAAACCCTTTTCTCGCATTTTGCGCACACATGCATAATATCACGAAAACCTGTTTACCATTTTTGAGTAAAGCACTTTCACATTCTTCCCTGTAAGTGCTGAGATCTCAATAATCGGGTACTCCGGAAACGCTTCCCCTACTTTTATTGTGTGCGAATCCTCAAGGTCTATTTTGTTTGCAACAAGTATTATTGGAACTTGCCTTGCCTCTAAATTCCTGATTATTGAAACATTTAGCTGGTCGTACGGGTCCTTCGTGGAATCCACCATCACAAGCGCTGCATCCACTTTTTGGAACTGGTCAAGGGATTCCAGAACTCCCCTTGTTGACTGCCTTGCCCTTTCCAATGCCTCATCGCCCAATATTCCGTATTCTATAAAATCCCTGTAGTCAATCTTTTCGGAAATGCCTGGAGTATCCAGCAAATTTAGAGTAAGGTTGCTTCCATTAACTTTCAGGTTCATGTTATTTCTTGAGGCGACCTTTCTTGTTTCATGGGGAATTTCCGAAACGCTTCCCATCTTCTCCATCCCCAAATCCTCGCTTATTCTGTTTGCAAGCGTTGTCTTCCCGACATTAACCGGGCCGAAAATGCCAATAGTGCTTTCCGTCTTCCCGCGGACAAATCCCCTAATCCAGTTTATTAGCCATTTAAGCATTTTATCACTTGTGTCGCAATATATTATCTCTAAAAATCTATAAAAACCTATTCTCTCCAGCGGGTTTATTAATTGAGACATTGCCATTTCTACATGAGCAATCTACGTTTAATTCTGGTTGCGTTTCTGCTTGTTGAAGGGTGCTGCACCCTTCCAACTCCCCCAATTGCCGAGCTCAATGAAACGGGAAATCTAACTTCAGAAAATGGGGAACAGAATACAACTCTGTCTTCTCCGGAAACATCTTCGCCTAATGAAACCATTGCTGAGGCTCCCTGCCTTCAAAACTCCAGTCCCTTCCAAAACACCTATTCCGGAACTTCGGAT
>CAYTXD010000100.1:0-5234 GCA_964441305.1 Microcaldota archaeon | reverse complement strand
CGCGCGCTTAAAAATCGCGTCCACTACGTTTACGCAATAGATTCATCAAACAGGCTAATTTTTCTGCGCGCATTCAAAAATTTCAAATTATACAAAAGGTTTCTTGACAACAAAAAACTCATTGAGAGGATGATTGAGGCAGCATAGGTGGCAAAATGGCAGAACAAAAGGCAACATTTGCGGCAGGGTGCTTCTGGGGAGTGCAGGACTATTTTGACAAGCTTGATGGAGTTAGTTCAACTGAAGTGGGCTATACCGGAGGGCGCACCAAAAACCCAACTTATGAGGAAGTCTGCCAGGGGGACACAGGCCATGCAGAAGCAGTGCAGATTATTTTCGACCCTGGCAAAATTTCCTACGAAACTCTTCTTGACCACTTCTGGAAAATGCACAACCCGACAACAAAAGACAGGCAGGGCCCGGATGCCGGAGAGCAGTACCGCTCGGCAATTTTCTGCCATTCCGATGAGCAGAAAAAGCAGGCTCTCGCATCAAAGGAAAAAATGAACAAGGAAAAATTCAGCGGAAAAATCACAACCGAAATCGCGCAGGCAAAGGAATTCTTTCGCGCGGAGGAGTACCACCAGCACTACCACGAAAAGAAAGGCGGAAGCTGCTTATTCTAGGTTCCAAAAGCCGGCTTGTTTATGGGATAATCCGGAGCACTGGTCACCTCAGAAGCTCGTAGACATCTTCCCTTCCTTTGTAGAAAAGAAGCAGGATTGTATCTTCCTTAGGTTTAAACTTGTAAATCAGCCTTTTGTTCCCGATTCTTATTGAAAAAACATTTTTCAAGTGCCGAAGCGCCTTTTCTGATTCAGGATTCTTGGGGAGCGTTTCAAGCTGCTTTTTCAGCCGCTTCTTTTTGCCAGCGCTAAGCTTTTTTATGTCCTTTTTGAACTCATTGGTTTGCTCAAACTCCATCTAGTCCAGCTCGCTTAATGAGAATTTGCCTGTTTTCTCCTTTCCGGATTTTACCCTTGCCAAAATCCTTTCCGCGGCAATTCCATAAAGGGTTTCATCGGTAAGCGCATAAAGCTGGTCAAACTCAAACAAGGCAAGCCTTATTGCTTCGGTTCTTGTTTTTGCATACCCCTTCTTTATCATTGCCTCAATCACTTTTTCAACATATCCGGATATCTCGAAATTAACATTTGCCATATTCTCACCTTATAATATTATTATAAGAAAATCTTATAAAAATATATGGCATCCCAAATAGCTTCCTACCAACCATTCATCTAAATAATTTTTTCTTATACTATTCTATCTCCTCTAATTCCTTTTCTGTAAAACCTTTCTCCTTGAGTTTCTTCAACGCATGTTCCCTTTCCATCCCCTTTTCAATATATGACTTAAAGGTATTTTTCAAAAGGGCAACCCTGTCAAGCTTCAGAAGCTCATCTTTTATTGGGACGGAAATTCCGTGCCTTTCCTCCAATTCGACAAACTTGTCGTGCAAAAGGCCGTACCACTGCACTTCCATGCTTTGCTTTATGCACTCCCCAAGCACAACATCCCAGTCAACATCCATGCTTCTGGCAATTGCAGCAATATCATTGGTATCATCAATTCTTTCAGTTATTCCTTTGAATAGCACCACATCTTCATTGGAAACAAGGAATATCCTCAGGTTTCCATACTCTCTCCATTTTTTGGAGCGTTTTATTATTCCTTCCGAAAGCTTCAACGCCCTGCATACGGTTTCCACAAATAAATCAAGCCTGAACCCTCCATCATTCTCCCATATCCCTTCTGCCTTCATCTCTTCATATTCCTCCTCAACCAGCATTTTCCTCTTAAACCCCAAATCCCTTACCGCGTCCCTGAAGGCCGAGAATTCCTTTTCATTTCTGAAAACCAAATCAAGATCCTTTGTAGCGGCCTTCTGATTTCTAAGGCACATCGCCCCGCCACCAAGCAGGTAAATCTCAACCTGCCTGCTTATCTGCCCTCCAATTTCTCCAAAAATCCTTTCCAGTTCCCGCTTTCCAAATCCCTTTCTCATTCAAAATCCCTCATCCTTTCGTGGAATTCCGCCTTCCCCCTGACCTCGTTAAGCTCGCTTTCCACATTGTAAACGTTGGCATAATGAATAAGCTTCTTCATTTTCAGCTTTCCCCTGTTTTTGGCATAAAACACCCAGATAACCGGCATGTCTGCATGCTGCTTGAGAGTTGCCAGAAGAAGCGCATGAATGAACATCTCCTCTGTTTCAATTTTTCTGGTTTCTTTCTCAAGGTTAAAGTAGAAATCCCGGTAAGAGGTTACATTCGCCTCCATCCCTCTTTTTGCAAGCGCACTCAAACCTGTTTCAGAAAGGAATTCCGGAACTTCCTTTGCATCCGTTCTCAAAACCACGTGCTTTCTCACCATTATCGAAGTATTGAAACCCTTTACTTCCCTCTGGAGGATGATTTGCATATTATCCGCATATGAAATTGCAAACGATTTCACCAAATTGTCCGATATGCTGACATTCCCCTTTTTTCTTTTTATCACTCCCGCGCCTGAAAGAGCTTTGAGGTTTTTGTAAAGAGTTGCTTTTGAGCAGCCCGCCTCTTCCACTAGTAGCCCCATCTCCACTTCTTCGGCACATGCAACAAGTATCCCTATTGCCGCACCCGAAAGCCATTTTTTGATTTTTGCATCCGGCCTTGAATCCGAAAGCTTCTTGAAATTCTGGGCATGGGAAGCGGGCGAAAGCCCCATTATTCTTGAAGCCCCCTCCTTTCTCACTTGCACGAGCCCCTTCCCCTCCAGCTTTTTTGCCAATCTGCTCACAAAGCTCCGCTTGACGTGTAGCTCCTGCGCTAGCTCTCCCGCAGAGTAGCTTTTCATACAAAGCTTTCTCAGCGCAATTATCTCAATTTTACTTAATTTTAAATTCATAGTATAATTTTAGTTAAATAAACCTTATAAATTTAACTATTTTTAGACATTTAGTATTATTTACTAAGACTTACCATCCATTAATTTCCAAAATTGCCTTCTCAAAAAGCACTCTCAGGGCTTCCGCGTCCCCTTCGCTTACAGGCACAAACACGCGCACCTGCTCGCCCTTCGCAGGGGTTTTGTAAAAAGTGAAAACAAATGCGCTCCTGTCCCCTTTCTTTGCCTCGAATTTAGTGCTCCGCGTGCCCTCTGACTGCCCTTTTGCGCTCTCATGGTAAATACTCGCATCATTTTTCCTTCCTGAAAACAAAAGGACGAGCTCGCCAAGCTCGCTTGCGTTAAGCTTCATAAAAACCGCGTTGTCCCAATCAAATTTTCTTTCTTCTATCTGCTTTGATGCCTTTACCATGACGGCATTGTCCCTGAGCGTGAAAGTAACGGCCCCGCCTTTGAGGCTTTTGGTCCCCCCATAAATGTCAAAATCCTTGAAGTTTCCGTTTCCCATTAAAACACCCTTTGCTTACTCTAGGATTTCGCTTGCTTATAAATAGATTTAAGGGGGTGGTTTCCAGTTGAATTTTTAATAAGATTAATAAATTAAAATGATTTTACAATAATAATGAAATCAAATCAGATAACATTTAGGGGAAAGATAACAGAATGGATTTATATTCCAAAAAAAGATTATAATAAAATTAGTTTTTTTGTAAATAACATTAACAAGCTAAAGACAGTTAAAATAAAAGCAAAAAAATGGTCTGATGAAGGAAAAACACATGTTTATTTGACAATCGACAAGACGTTTTCAATTGATGAAATTATTAAATTTTTAAAAGAAGGGAAAAAATTCAATGAAGATCGCACTCTGTATGCCGGATCAATTAATCAAAAATTGTTTGAAGTCCATTATAGTAGAGATAATAAATTTGTTTTTATAAAAAATGGAAAGGTTGAGGTTCTCTCTAATTTTGAATCAGTGCTTAGAAAGATCTCAAGAATACCTGAAGTTTCAACTGTTAAGGTGTCTCAATATATGAGTAATGATTCGGATATAGCAAAAAAATACAAATTCAATGTTTAATTGAATTGTTAGCACCAAAACCAATTTTAACTGCCTTTGTGTAATAAAGACATGCCCGACAGCAGGAGAGGCCTTATCATACTTGTTCTTTCGTTAGTTGTTGTCTTGGTTCTCTTGTTTGTTGCATTCGTGAGGGTTGACAGCATGCTTCCAATTCCAGTTGTAGGGGAATTCTTCAAACCGCCTCCGGAAGGAACATTGCGGGATGCAGGAATTGACCTGGAATATTCCGCAGAAATGGGTTGGCCAATACGGCTCGTGGATGTATTCGAGAATGGGAAATGGGCAAGGAAAAGGTGCGGGATTGCAGGGTTGGAAAGGATAGGCGGGGAGTATGTTTTTCCGCCGTGCTCTGACTCGGGGGAAACCCGGAATGCGAAACCCTGCCGCTTGTTGATGAGATTGACTTTTTGGATGCAGATGAAAAGGGAGTAAAATCAGTGTACATGAATGACGGCTTCTGCCACCCTTGTGGAGGGCAGAATATGATTCCATGCGAGGATGGCTGCAAATCTAATTATGTTTTGGATAATGAAGCTGGAAAGTGTTACTATGCAAGATGAAAAGGAACTCGAAGCAAGAACCAATTTTACAAAAAAACTTAATTTGTCTGAGGTAGGAATTTCTGGACACACTGCGTCTGGGCGTGCTACTATCTACTATAACCGAGTTTTTGAAAAGGCAAAACAGTGCTATGAAAAAGAACTTGATATGCCTTCGATTTTGTGCTGCAGAACTGCTGTTGAATTGGCATTGAGAAACTACCTTACATTTATCGTATCAACCAGGGTCAGAAAGGCAGATATTAAATTAGCAATTGCAATGGATTCTATTGAAAAACTTCAAATGCGTAATCTCATAAATATGGCAACAAAATATGGGCTGGTTGAGGACAAAAAAATAAGGAAAAAGCTGAATAAGATAGTGGAGCTTGGAAATAACTATACACACTCGAATCTTTTCTATTTTGAAAAAAAGATGGGCGATAATTACAAAGAATGGAAATGGACAAAGGAAGATGAAAAATTCATGAAACAGACAATGCTTATTGAGGATATGTTCACCGGAAAACATATCCAAAAGCTTGCAAAAAAATGTCTACAGGATACTCATGATACCCTACAGCATCTACACAAAAGAAACTATGAGATAGTAAAAGAGTGATGTTGCACCCTGATTATTGCATATCTTTCCTTTTTCGTTTTTTTATTAAAATCAGTTCACACGAAAACCAGCACTCAAGAGGAGTGCAAGCCGC
>CAYTXD010000099.1:0-5299 GCA_964441305.1 Microcaldota archaeon | reverse complement strand
GGGGAGGTGCAGATAAGCTACCGCATGTCCAGGGGGCTGGATGAGAAGTCTGCAAAGGAGCTATTGATTAGGGGGTTCATGGATGTTGAAGTGCCTGGCCTGCCGGAAAAGCTTAAGCGCGAAATGGAAAAGGCAGTGGAAAGGACGGGCAAGGCAGGGCTTTGAGCATATTATTATAAATTGAAGAAGAGAAGCTGCAATGAGGTGAAAAAAATGGGGAAAAAATACAAATTGCCTGAACTGCCTTATAAGTACGGGGCGCTTTCGCCGCATATTTCTGGGGAGCAGCTGAAAATACATCATGATATTCACCATAAAGGATACGTTGACGGAGCAAACAAGATACTTGAAAAGCTTGAGAGGTCAAGGAAAAAAGGGGAATGCGAGCTTGACTTGGGTGCGGAGCTAAGCGCACTTTCTTTCAAAATTGGGGGGCATGTGCTGCATTCCCTTTTCTGGCCGAACATGTGCCCGGAAGATGAAGTTGAGGAAAGGCCGGGAGGAAGCCTGGAGGATGCAATCGACAGGGAGTTCGGAAGCCTGGAAAACTTCAAGAATGAGTTCACAAAAGCCGCAGCTGGAGTGCAGGGTTCGGGCTGGGGGGCTCTTGGGTACTGCAAAGAAACGGAAAGGCTGGTAATAATGCAGATAGAAAAGCACAATGTGAACATTGCGCCGGCATTCCCAATCCTGATGGTCGTTGATGTATGGGAGCACGCATATTATTTGGACTACAAGAACAAGCGCGGGGACTTCCTGAAGGCATTCTGGAAAGTGGTGAACTGGAAAGAAATTAGCAAAAGGCATGAGGAGCTATTGTAGCTCCCTTTTTTGGTTTTTTTATGAAAGCGGCTGCCGTCTTGCCAAATAAGAAGGAATCGCTAAAGCTGATAGATATGAGTGAGCCAAAGCTTGGAAAGGGTGAAGTGCTTGTTCATGTTTTCCAAGTAGGGCTTGATGGAACTGACAACGAAATTGCCGGAGGGAAATACGGGAAAGCGCCTAAAGATGAAAAACGCCTTGTCATCGGGCATGAATCCCTCGGCGTTGTGGAAAAAACAGGAAGGAATGCAAGGGGAATGAATGAAGGGGATTTGGTTGTTGCAACTGTCCGAAGGCCGGATGGATGCATAAACTGCAGGAAAGGGGAAATCGACATGTGCCTGGGAGGGAATTACACCGAAAGGGGAATAAACGGAGCGCACGGCTTCCTTTCCGAATATTATGCGGAAAAGCCGGAGTTTCTTGTAAAAGTTCCAAAAAGCATGCGCAAGTATGCAGTTCTGCTTGAGCCGCTGAGTGTTGCAGAAAAGGCAGTCAGAATGGCATATTCAGTTCAGGAAAGGATGGTGTGGAAGCCTAAGCTTGCAATTGTCACCGGAACTGGAACTCTTGGGCTGCTTTGCGCATTCCTCCTCAGGTTGAAAGGGGTTGGGGTTGCATCTGTTGACCGTTCTGATGGGAAAAGGAAGGAAGAAATTTTCAGGAGAACCGGAATCACGCATTTCAATTCAAGGAAAATAAACCTTCATGACATGCCAAAAATAATGGGAAGACAGGCAGACATAATAATCGAGGCGACCGGAAGCTCATCAGTTGCAATGCATGCAATGATGGTTGGAGGGAGGAACGGAGTTGTTGTGCTCACCTCCATTACCGGGGGGAGCAAGAAGATAACGCTGTGCTCAGATTGCCTGAATAACGGGCTTGTACTTGAAAACAAGGCAGTTGTGGGAACAGTTAACGCAAACATTTCTGATTTCAGGCAGGGAATCAAAGACATGAAAAAAGTGGAAAAGATGTGGCCCGGGCTGCTTGAGAGTATGATTACTGCAAAATTCAGATTTCCGGAAGTGAAGAAAGCGCTTTCAGCGTTGGATGACAACATAAAAGTTGTAGTGGAGATAGAATGAAAGAGGGATTTGAAAGGATAGGCGATTATTATATTATCGGGGACTTGCACACTTCTGCATTGGTTTCAAAAAACGCTTCAATCGATTGGCTGTGCTTTCCCCATTTCCACTCGCCGAGCATTTTTTCAAGGATGCTGGATGAAAAAGGGGGATGCTTTTCCGTAATGGGAGAGCGGCATGAATACACTGTGGAATATTCGGGAGAAACCGCGATAGTGAAATTCGAATTCAAAAAACAGGGGCATAAGTTTGAGCTTCTTGATTTTATGGTTCCGCAGAAAAAGAATGTGTGCGATGCGCATTTCCTTGTGAGAAAGCTAAAGGGGATAACGGGGAAGGGAAAGGTGAAATTTTACTTGTCCGCAAAGCCGGGATATGCAAAAAGGGATGCAAAATTCAATGTGGATGGTTCGGGCAACAAATTGAAAATTGGGGAGCACATCATGTTCCTTCACCTTCCAAATGGAGCAAAGCTGGAAAATTCTGCCAGAGGCCAGGCTTTTGAAATTGAAATAAGCAAAGGAGAAGAAAAGGAAATTGTTTTGGAATATGCTGTAAAAAAGCACAGCTGCACAATGCCCAGGGATTTGGAGGGGCATACCAGAAAGTATTGGGAAAAGTGGATTTCGCAGGGTAAGTTCATCAATTTCTGCAGGAAAAAAATGGCCCGCTCGGCAATCACGCTCAAGCTTATGCAGTTCTATCCTACTGGGGCGCTTATTGCTGCACCAACCACTTCGCTTCCTGAGGATATTGGAGGGGTAAGGAACTGGGATTACAGGTATATGTGGGTGAGGGATGCGACTTTCGCTCTTTATGCATTCTACATAATGGGATTTGAGGAGGAGCTTGAAAAGTTCTTTTCATTTGTTGAAAAAATAGCCGGCGGATGCCCGCAGTGCGGGGGGAAGCTGCATTTGATGTATACGATAAACGGCAAACACGTGCCTGGTGAGGAGATGCTGGAAAACCTTTCAGGCTATAGGGATTCTTCGCCTGTAAGAAAGGGCAACCTCGCATTCAGCCAGTTCCAGCTCGATGTTTATGGAACGCTCATTGACGCCTATTACTTCATGTGGAAGAACAGGGGGATGCTTTCGGAAGGTGCAAAGGAAAACATAATTTCACTTGCAGAAGACATACTGCTTAACTGGAAAAAAAAGGACCAGGGGATATGGGAAGTCAGGGAAGAGAAGAGGCATTACACCTATTCGAAAGTCATGTGCTGGGTTGGAATTGACAGGGCAATAAGAATGGCAGGGGAGCTGGGAGTGGAAGAAAAAAAGCTGGGAGAATGGAAAAAGGCGGGGAAGGAGATAAGGGAGTGGACATGGGAAAACTGCTATTCTGAAGAGCTTGGCTCTTTTGTGCAGTATCCTGGAAGCTCGCACCAGGATGCAACAAACCTTCTTTTCATCCCATTGCAGTTTCTTGACAGGCATGATGAAAAATCAAGAAAGGTAATTGAAAATACATGCAAGGAGCTTGCCCACAAGGATATTTTTGTTTACAGGTATCTTTCAGATGACGGGCTGGAGGGGGGCGAGGGGGCATTCCTGCTCTGCACATTTTGGCTCATTGCATCGCTTGCCGCAGTTGGGAGGAGAAAGAAAGCTATGAGGATTTACAGGGAGCTTGAAAAGAGAATTTCCAAAAGCATGCTAATGTCCGAGGAAATTGATTCTGAAACAGGAGATTACTTGGGAAACTTCCCGCAGGCATTCTCGCATATGGGGCTTATATTTGCTGCATATTATATTGAAAGGTATTCTGGAGGGGTGGAAAAATGATTTTTGAAAAAATTAAGTCCGAAGTGCTTGCGCACAATTCATACCTAATTGGCATGGGTTCAGAAGCGGTTGTTATCGACCCGAGGAGGGACTGCGATGTTTACATCCAAAAGGCGCGGGAACATGGGATGAGAATCAAGCTGGTTCTGGAAACCCACAGGAATGAGGATTATGTTATTGGCTCAAAGGAGCTTGCAAAAAGGGCAGGCGCGGAAGTTTGGCATGCGGACTCGCACCTGAAATACAGATATGGAAAAGCTGCAAAGGAGGGGCAGGAATGGAAGGTTGGTGCACTGAGAATAAAGGGAATTTCAACTCCGGGCCATACTGAAGGGAGCATGAGCTATATCCTATATGATGCAAAAGGAAATGAATGGGCTGTCTTTACAGGCGATGCTCTTTTTGCGGGGGATGTTGGAAGGACGGATTTGGTGGATGCAGGCAGGGCTGGGGAGATGGCAGGGGTGCTTTATGGTTCAGTTTTCAAAAAGCTGCTGAAACTTGGCGACGGGGTGCTCGTATGCCCCTCCCACGGCGCGGGCTCTGTGTGCGGCTCCGAAATTTCAGAGAGGGAGTGGACCACTATCGGAATTGAGAAAAAAACCAACCCGAAGCTGCAGGTGAAAAGCAAAAGGGAATTTGTGAAAAAGGCGGGAAAAATTCTTGAGCGCCCGCCTTATTTCAGGGAAATGGAAAAGGCAAACCTCAATCCGCCTCTTCTTGGGAATCTTCCTTCGGCAAACCCGCTTTCCCCTTCCCTTTTCAGGAAACTTTCAAGAAAGGGCCAGGTGCTGGATACTAGGATGGAGCTTGGGTTCGGCTCCGCGCATGTGCCCGGCGCAATAAACATATGGAAGGGCGGGCTTTCAAGCTTTGTTGGATGGTTTCTTTCTTATGGAAAGCCCATCTACTTAGTTGCGGAGGGAGAAGCTGAGCTCAACTCAACAGTTAGGCAGCTTGTGAGGATGGGTTATGACAATATGGCCGGCTCGCTTGCAGGGGGCATGCTCGCATATCACATGGCAGGAATGGAAAGCGGGTCAATCAATGTATTGAATGTGCAGGGCATGTGCGAACTGCTTGACGGGAATGGGGAAATTCCTTTCATTCTTGATGTGAGAAGCAATGAAGAGCTGGAAAAGCAAGGAGAGATTGCGGGAGCAAAGCATATGCACATAACAACGCTTCCAAAAAGGATGAAAGAGATTCCGAAAGGGAATGAAATATTCATTTTCTGCGGAAGCGGGCTGCGCTCAATGGTTGCGGCAAGCATACTTAGGAAAAACGGCTGGAAGAAACTCAATGTAATTGTTGGGGGCCTTTCCGCATGGAAGTCATCAACATGCCAGGTAAAGCTTTGAAATCACCACACTATTTCCAACACACGATTATAAAGCGCAGGTGCGAACTCTTATGAGAGGTGAATGAATGAGAGAATATCCATACCCAAAAGGAGAAGGAAAGATAAAGCTGATTTCAACAGATTGGCTTAAAGAAAACATGGAAAAAGAAAACCCGCTGATAATTGACTGCCAGCCGAATATTCATGATTATATTCTGGAACATTTAGAAGGTGCAGTATACTTCAATCCCGAG
>CAYTXD010000098.1:0-5343 GCA_964441305.1 Microcaldota archaeon | reverse complement strand
TAGAGCGTATAAACAAAAGCTAGGAAAAGTGTTATTAATTTTTCAACGGCCTATTTAAGGTGCTTGAAATGGGCTTGCGGGATGGGGAATCGGGAAAGTTGGCAGAAAAAATAAGAGGTTGCATGGACTGCCTGCTTTGGAGAAGCAGGAACAATGCAGTTCCTGGGATTTCGGAAATTTAGCTTTTCTTGAGATTTGAAGTGCAGTTCGGGCAGCGGGTTGCCTTTTTGCTTATTTTTGTGAAGCAGTGGGGGCATTCCTTTTCAGTGGGCTCAGGAGGGGGCTCCTTCTTTTTCAGCTTGTTGATCTGCCTTATGGAAATGAATATTGCGAATGCGATTATGAGAAAGTCAATTATCGCCATGAGAAAAAGCCCGTAGTTGATAGTTGGCGCGCCTGCCGCCTGGGCATCCGCAAGGGTCTTGAACCCCTGGCCGGAGAGGTCAATGAAAAGGCTGGAAAAGCTCTTTTCCCCAAGAAGCATGCTTATCGGGGGCATTATTATGTCGGAAACAAGGGAGGAGACAATTTTGCCAAAAGCCCCTCCGATTATCACGCCAACCGCCATGTCCATGACGTTTCCGCGCATTGCAAATTCCTTGAATTCGGAAATCACCCCCATTTTCGCACCGAATAGGGTTTTGCCTTGCGGTTTATAACTTTTTGTTCTGCTCTGTTTTCACTCGCATGCTGAATTTTTTCCCGCAGTGCGGGCATGTCTGGTCTGAATTTTCGTATTTTGCGGAGAAGAAATCTCGGAGGAATTCAATAAGCAAAGGGCCTGCGAAAACAAGCGCAAGAATGATTGCCCACTCGAAAAGCTCCATATGGGAAATTTCTTTTTTCATCATATTTAATGATAATGGTTATAAAGAGGCAAAGACAGAGTAGTTCGGGAGGCAAATGACAACTCTTCTTGGGCAGATTTCAGCGGCATATGCGGGTACGGGCGGAGCCTACGATGTTGTAATGCTTGTGATTTCAATTTCAATTATTGCCGCCGGGATTGCTTACGGGCTTGGCAGGGCATTCCGGTTCAGGCCTATGCTGAATTTCGGGAAGGAGGAGCTTTTCCAGCAGTTGGTGAATATTGCATTGGTGGCGCTTCTTGCGGGTTTTGTTTCAACTGTTAATTTTGCATTGGAGGAAAATATTCCTGAAACTGCAGGCATTTATGAAACGGGGAACAGGGCAATTGATTATTCTTTAAATCTGATTGATGCCGAGCTCTTGCTTTCCACAGGAATGTTTGCGGCGGTTACTGCTGCCACTTTGCTTCTTGGAGCGCTTGTAACCATTGAAATCGGCATATGTATACCATTCACGGAAATATGCATAAGCGGGCCGCTGTTTGTTCCGCTGATGCCCATCTACCAGATAGTGCAGGCATATGTTCCAGCGATCGCAATTTTCATATTTCTTTTAAGCATCCAGAAAGCGCTGCTGCTTTTTTTCGAGGCAAGCGCCTTCAAGCTTCTTCTTCCGCTGGGAGTTGTTCTGCGCTCATTCAAAGTTACAAGGGGGATGGGAGCGATGTTCATCGCAGTTGCAGTCGGTTTCTATATAATTTACCCTCTGCTTTTTTACCTGAATATCGCGATGCTTTCAGCACCTTTACAGCAGGGCACTAATGATGCTTCAAATGCGATGGGTGCCCTTGAGTCAGTTGCAGGAGGGCAAGGCGAATACGGGTTTGATGATATTATCTCGAGGCAGGATGAAATCGAGAGTGCATTTTCTGGAGAAAATTCAATTACCGGAAGCGCTGGAAGGATGAAAGACATCCTTGTAAATTTCTTCTTGATATTTATGATTCAAACTGTGCTCCTTCCGCTGGCAAGTTTGGCGCTTACAATAATAGTTATGTTGGAGCTGAAGGAGGCTCTCACTGTTGATGCGGGAATAAGCGCCCTAAGGATGGTTTAGCTATTCGCATGCCTTTACGATTCCGATGAATGAGTCCGGCTTTAGTGATGCCCCGCCAATAAGCCCGCCGTTCACGTCCTTCTGGGAGAGAAGCTCATTTGCGTTTTCCGGCTTCATGCTCCCGCCGTATTGAATCCTTATTTCGGATGCGGATTCATCGCCATAAAGATCGGAAAGTTTTTTTCTTATGTGCGCGTGCGCTTCCTGTGCCTGCTCGGGAGTTGCGGTTTTTCCGGTTCCGATTGCCCAGACCGGTTCGTATGCAATTACCAAATTTTCGAGCTGGCCTTTCTGCACTTCATTCAGCCCTTTTTCAACCTGTGAGTCGAGCACCTCGCTTGTCTTTTCGGCTTCCCTCTGCTCGAGCTTTTCGCCGACGCAGAAAATCACATTGAACCCTTCTGAAAGCGCCTTCTTTACTTTTTTGTTGATAAGCCCGTCATCCTCCCCGAAAACATGCCTTCGTTCGGAATGCCCGAGTATTACGTATTCGCACCCGACATCCTTGAGCATTGAAGAAGATGTTTCTCCGGTGAATGCGCCGCTGTCCTCATGGTGCATGTTCTGTGCCCCAAGGGAAATATTTGTGCCGGAAACTATTTCCTTCACTTTTGAGAGGCATGTGAAGTTGGGGCAGATTACTATGTCTGCATAATCGATTCCTTTTGCCTGTTCCACAATGCCTTTCGCAAGCTCAACTGCTTCCGACTCTGTTTTGTTCATTTTCCAGTTCCCCCCAATAATTGGTTTCATTTGGATGCACCTCCGATAGGTGAATGATGGGAAATAATAAAAAGTATTTTGCGCGGGTTTGCAGGAGTGCAAACAGGAGGACCTTAACGAAAGATATTAATAGATAGATTGAGGTAAAAAAGCATGGCCGGTGATGAAGGGGAGGAGATAGAGGATATTGCGGAGGAGGTTATCACAAAAACGGATCTTCAGCTTGAAAAAATAGTTGCCCAGCCGACTTGGAAGGAAATGCTCATGGATTTGGTAATGAGCGAAAAGCTGGACCCCTGGAATATTGATGTTGTCGAAGTTGCTGAAAAGTACATTGACTACATAAAGAAAATGAAAATGATGGATTTGAGGATTCCGGCAAACCTGATTCTTGCGGCATCAATTCTCTTGCGGTTGAAATCCGATGCGCTCCAGTTCGAGGAGGAGGTGCAGGAGGTTGTGGATGAGGTTTTCATAACAGAGGATGAGGAGGGGGACATGGAGGAGGTGCCGGTTCTTGAACTGAAAACAAGAATTCCGCCTAAAAGGAAAGTGACTATCGACGAGCTCATGGTTGCGATGGAGAGGGTGTTTGAGGAGCAGAAGGAAAGGGAAAGAAGAATCAGCGAAAAGAAAGCGATGAAAGCCCTGGAAATTCCGGAAGTAATGCAGGTGGAAATGCCTGAGTATAATATTGAGCAGGAGATTGGCAATGTTTATGAGAGGGTTAAGAAAGGAGCGGATGCAGAGGGGCTTGTTCTTTTCAATGAGCTTTTGAAGGATGATACGGTGGAGGCAAAGATTTATACACTGCTTCCGCTTTTACATTTATCCCAGGAGTTGAAAGTGACAATGATGCAGGAAGAGTGCTTTGGTGAAATTATTGTGAGGCTTTTAGATGATGAAAAGGTAGAGAAAGAGGAGGAGAAGGGGAAAGAAAAGAAAAAGGTGAACAAGCGTGGAAAAAAGAAGAATAATTGAGGCGGCTCTTTTCATGAGCTCAAAGCCGCTTTCCGTGGATGAACTTGGAAAGCTTCTTGGAATCGCGGCAGCAGGCTATGTGAAAAAGGAGATAGGAAAGCTGCAGAAAGAGTATGATGAGAATGGGAGCGCTATACAAATTGTAAATGAGATGGGAAATTTTGCAATGAGGCTCAGACCTGAGTATTCTTCTGCAGTAAAGGAGTTTGCGCAGGAGGGGGAGATTTCCAGCCACGCGTTGAAGGTTCTTGCATACATTCATAAGCAGGAAGGAATACTGAAGTCCAGTCTTGTAAAAAAGCTCGGCTCAACAGTTTATGCGTCAGTAAAGGAGCTTGACCAGAAGGGATTTGTGGAACAGCAGAGGGCGGGAAGGAGCAGCAAGCTGAATACCACTCCAAAATTCAAGGATTATTTTGGGGTTTAGGAAGAACTTTCAGGGGATATGATGTCCCCATATTTTTCCTGTGCTGTAGTCAGCCGCTTTCTCTGCGCGGCAATTATTTCGTAAAATTTCTGGGGCGCGTCGGGAACGTTCTCCCTGTACTGCTTTTCAACACGGTCAAGCTTTTCAAGCAATTTTGGCACGCGCATTGAAAACTGCTCGTTGTACATTTCTTTTGTGTAGTCGATTCCGGTGTATCGCTTGTAAATTGCGGCAAGCCCTTCATATTCCGGAATTATTCCGATGGGAGTTTCAACCCCTCCCACTTCGCCATGAATTCTCTTTTCCATCCAATGAGGCCATACCCTGTTTGCGCTTCTTGGGTTAATGAATTTCCCTTCCTCATTTTTGAGGAAGTAGTTGACTGAGAAAATTGCGGGTGTGGATTCCGACTCAGCCCCGAAATCGAATTCATCCTGGATGTATTTTCCAAAAGAGGTTGCCATGAAATCCTGGTTTGCGAACGGGTTGAGCTTTCTCACACCCTCCTTTCCAAGAGTTGCTGCAGTTGTTTCGGATTCAAGTGTTGCGCCAATCATTACCCCGTGCTCCCAGCCAAATGACTGAAGTACTGGAGGGGAGGTGTCAGAATCCCTTCCCCCATATATCATTCCCCCTAATTCCGCTCCTCGGGGGTCGTCAAGCATTTTTCTGTCAAGATTTGGAAAATTTTCAAGCGCCACACAGAATCTTGCATTCTTGTGGGAGGGAGGGATTTCTTCTCCTTCTTCATCCTTTTTTCCCTTGTGCCATTCGCCTGAATGGTTTATTCCCCTTTCAGGAATTTCTTCGCTTTTCCCAACCCAGAAAACGCCACCGTCAGGAAGCATTAGTGAGTTGGAGAAGATTACTTCCGCATTGCTTTCCAGAACAGACATTATTTTTGGGTCGTCATCCTTGTTCACGCCGCCAATAATCCCGAACATTCCGCTTTCAACATTCACTGCCCTCATTTTTCCGTCTATTATTTTAACGTAAATTATGTCGTCCCCCACAATGTTTTCCCCTTCCAGCATTGAGGTGGATGTTTTTCCGCATGCTGAAGGATATGCCCCTGAAAGGTATGTTTTTCTCGGATTTCCGTTTTCATCATTTCCGTTTACCGCCATGAGGAACATGTGCTCAACTCTCCATCCCCCTTCTTTTGAGGCACGGTGGCCTGCAAGCCTCATTGCGAGTTTTTTGGGCCCGACGGTGTTGCCTGCGTACTGGGTGTTCATAGAGTATACCGTATCTCCCTCAAGGTCCACAAGGACCCTTCTCTTCTC
>CAYTXD010000097.1:0-5346 GCA_964441305.1 Microcaldota archaeon | reverse complement strand
ATAGAGCGTATAAACAAAAGCTAGGAAAAGTGTTATTAATTTTTCAACGGCCTAACGTGTTCTAAATGCTTTCAGCAACTTCAAGCCCGAGGAATTTTTCGAAAGCAACATCCATCCCCTTCATGCTTTCAACTACAAGCTCCCCGCTTTCAATCCAATCCGGGATGTGTGAATGGCAATCTCTCATCGCTTCATTCGCATAAAGCTCAAAGCTTCCGATAAATTCAAATTCATTCCCGTCTATTAGCGCTTGCATTAAAAGCTTGTTGAATGCCCTGTCACTTAGTGATTCATCATCAATATTAGTCCAACCAAAAACGCATTTCTTTTCTATATGCTGTAATTTTCCTTCAGAATTTTTTACAATGTCCTTTGCATGATTGCCTCCCATAATTGCAACATTGATGCCTGAATCCGCAAGCTCAACTAACCTCATCACAGTTGGGCCAAGCTTTTCTTCAATACTTGCAGACATGCATCCTTCCCCCGGCTCAATGCACCATCCCCCGTGCACAAGAACCATGTCAGGCTTTTCGGATTTTATTTTTTCCATTATTTCTTCAGTGAACACCTGCGTTTCTGAAACAGTTGTAAACTTTTCAACTTCGCCTGGCGAATCCTTTCTCCTGAACTTATTGTCCCTGAACCTTTCCCTGTCAATTTTCTTATGCCTTCTTTCCGAAGCCAATGGAACTGAAACAATATCTGCCATTTTCCCATATCTGCTCTTCAAAATGTTTGGCCAGAATTTCCCCCTTTCAACGCATTCTCTCCTGTGAGGCATTGCTTTTGAACTGCATGAAAGGACAACTAATTTTGGTTTTGCCATATGTTCACCTAAAATTTAGTGTTATTAATTATGAATTAACATGTTTATAAACTTTTCCTTCCCCTTTCTTTGTAAAACATTTATAAAACAAATTGAACAAAATAATTAACAAGGTGGCTAAATGAAAAGGCAAAAGCAAAGCTTTGAGAAGTATGAAAACCCCGAGCATGGAATATCGCTCAGTTACCCTGCGGACTGGACAAAAGTTGATGATGTAGCGGGCGGGACTGTCGCATTTGTAGCCCCTGCAAAGAAAAAGCAGCAGGAGGCGAGAAAGAACCTTCTCATTAGCGTTCAGGACCTTTCAGAGGAAGAGATATCCCTTTCCGAATACATGGAGCTTAACATGCAGGTTCTCACCCAGAGCGGAAAGCAAGTGAAAATGCTCAAGCACACCGAAACAGAGCTTGCCAAAAATCCTGCGCACAAATTGGTTTTCAAAATACCCTTCAAGAACACCAGCATAGTGCACGAGCAGATTTACATGATGTGCGACGATATTGCGTATGTGCTCACATTCAGCGCATCGGAAAAGGAATACAACGAGCTCTCCCGCGAGATACTGGAAATCTCCAAGACATTCGAGGTTACTGGAAAGCAGTGCCTTGCGGGCTAGTACCTCTCCTGCTTTACCAACCTAATTATCGCCTCCGAAACAAGCCCGGGCTGCTCTTTTGGAATTTCATGCGCCGAATTGTAAGTGATGATTACTATATTATCTTTGGAAAGGTTCTGCAATCCTTCCTGCATTTCCCTCCACCTTTGGTTGAATTGGTAAACAGAAAGATTTCCGCAAAAACGCCCACATTCCCCTGCATGCCTTCCGCTTCCGATCACAACAAGCGAGACATCCTCCAATCCTCTACCTTCCATAATCTGTTTGATTTCATTATTGCTCTTTTCCGCGCCCATCCATTCATAATGCATGCCCTGCCATGTTTCAAACTGCAAAAGCTTCAGCCTCTCAATTTCTTGCATCCTTTCGGTTGCATTTGCCCTCTGTTCCTTTTCAATGAACGCGCCCCAGCCGTGCCTTGCAAGCACCGCATTCCATCTATACGCCTCTCCTCTTTTCCGCCATCCCCCGGCAAATTCTTCAGGAAGGACACCAAACCTTTCAGGCGGAAGCATATCAATGAGCACCACCCCTGCTGACTCTTCAGGGTACTCGTGCGCAAAGTACGCTGCATTCTGTCCGCCCCAACCATGCCCTGCGAGAATATACGGCCCCCGGATTCCTGCTTCACCAAGGGCGGAGCGGAGCTCCTCCACTACAATTTCATTTGTTCTCTCCCCACCAATCTGCCTGCTCCACCCTAATCCCGGTCTGTCAAATGCGCAAACCATCGTTTCCTCTGCAATGCCCTTCTGCACTTCAAGCAAATGAATGGACCATTCCCCATAATCCGCAAAAAGCAGCACCACCGGCTCCCCTCCTCCAATGCAGTAAAAATGAGTTCCGTTCACCACTTTTCCAGGGGCAGGGTATTGGGCGGAAAATTTAAGCGAATTCAGGTGTTGCAATGCCGTACCCGAGAAAAACAATGCAATAATCAAAAGCGAAACCACTGCAAGTGAAATAATTAACCAATAAGAAATTCCATTCTCTTCCTCATTTTCGGCAGTTTTGCTTTTCTGCTTCATTTCTTTCCCGCCGCCATCGAAAGCATTAGCCATGCAAAAGAAAAAGCAATTCGGGTATATAATCCCTACTGAAGCGCGGAAGCGTAAACCTGCGCCTGCTCCGGCCCGCCCATTTCAGTGAACTTCATTTCAATAAGCATGCTGCTTCCTGGGTGAGTGAGCTCCCATGAAGCAATTTCATTCAATGAGTGCTTCAACTCGCTGAACTCTTTTCTCACTTGAGCCGCGCTCGGCGCCTTTGCCTGCGATGTTGGAACTTGCGGTGGTGCTGCCATACTTCCACTTGCGGGAAAAAGATATAAAATACTTCTCTGCAAAATCAGCTCATGACAGATGAAATGCAGGATGGGATGGTTGCAAGAACAGAAGGATTTATTGAACAGAAGAAAGGCGCTGAGGCAGAGCAGGAGGCAAGCGAGCTTGTCGACCTCGGGCCCGAGGAGCCGATTGCTTGGTTCATGAAGGGAAAGGCACTTTACACTGAGGACCGGTTTGATGAGGCGCTGGCGTGCTTTTCAAAAGCCGCAGAGCTCAAGAACGACCAGGAGGAAATCTGGCACATGATGGGCTACTGCCTTGTTGCGCTTGCCCGCTATGATGAGGCACTCCAGGCCCTTGAATATGTAAAGGGAGTAAATGACAAAAACGCAACCGCTCTTTTCGCCCTCGGCGCGGTTTACACAATAAAGGGCGACGCGCAGAACGCGAAACAGAATATTGATTTGGCATTTTCGCTTGACAGGCCAATAGTTATGGGAATGGCCACCGATTTTTACAACAAGTTTTTCGCAAACTCAGAGCAGGTCACGCAGGAGCAGAAGCAGTCAATAGTAGACGCAATTAATGCAAAGAAGCAGCAGCAATAAGATTACTAATTAAATGCCTGTAGGGAATTTCGGCCCCGCGAAAAACCAATGCTACTTAACCCCTGCTTTTTCTTTTACGTAATCAATTGCTCCGCAAACAAAATCAAACCTTGACCCGAACCCGAATTTCTTGTACTCAAGAAGAAGGTAAGGATGCGGCGCGAAATGGGGAACGGTTATTACAAACTCCTCGAATTTGCTCTTTGACATCCTCGCCAGCCCCGACCCCTTTCCTCCAGTCCTTCTTCCCTGCGAATCCCTGGCGTAAATCTCCTTCATCTTCCCGCTGGATGCCGCATGCTCCTTGGAAACCGACGCGTGCTCTGTGGGCTTGTGGGTGAAATTGAACTTGAAATTCTTTGTAGCCTGCTCCCCGGTCGCAAGGTTTTGCACGAGCTTGTCCACATTCCCGCTTATTGAAAACGCACCTGGAGACGGCTCCTGAACTTTGAATTCGCCCTTCCCGAGCATCAGAAGCACATAATGCCCGAAATACTCTTCCCCCATTTTTGAATTCACCAGCTTTGAGAGGATTATCAAATTCCCCTTGTAAAACCCTATGGACCTTGTGCAGTCATGCGCCCATTTCACGAACTGCTTCTTCCCGTCAACAAAGAAGGGCTGGAAATAGTTGGTTGGAACCGCATAGGGTGCCTTCGTTTCGAAAAGCGGGAAAGTAATTTTTATCGGCCAGTTAACGGAGGTGAAGCAGGCATCCGCAAGAATCCTGTTTTCCTGCGCCTTCTTCTTGGTATTCTCCATTCTGGAAACGTCCCTCTGGAACATTTCGTCCACTTTCCTCAAGTATTCCTCGCTTTCCAGCTCCATTCCATTACCTAAATCATTTTGATATCTTCCTGCACCTTTACCTCCTTAATGGTGGGCACGTACTGCTTCACGTTCTCAAGGAATCCCTTTTTCTTTATAACGTAATCCGGCTCATTGCTGGCATCCTTGAAAGTTATCAGCATAAGCCCGTTGTCAATGGTATATTCCGCCTTTAGTTCGTGCGCCTCAAGCAATGACTCAATCATCTTTCTCGGCTCGGCTATTACCTCATTCACTTTCATCCTGTATACAACATCCTCTCCTGCAAGGGGATGGTTGAAATCCACGACCACCCTGCCGGAATTGATGCTCTTTATGGTTGCCGCCTGGTTGTCAAGGGAAACAACCATGCCCGGTGTGGGGTTCAGCCCCTGCTTCCTGAATGACGCCGCAGGCATCACCCTAACCAAATCCTTTTTCCTCTCTCCGAAAGCGTCCTTGGGGCCGAGCTCGATTTCCTTCTCTTCCCCTTCGTTCATGCCCTTTACCTTCTCCTCCAAACCCGGGAGCATCTGCCCCTTTCCGAAAACTATCATATGGGGCCCGTACTTTGCATCCTTGTTGTAAATTCCCTCTTTTTTCGCAACATCCTCGTCAGTAGTGTCAAATATCTTTCCTGTTTGCTTTACCTTTCCCTCGAATTCAACGCGTACAAGCGCTCCATCCTCAACTGTTTTTTCTGCCATCCCATCACCATCTTTTTTAAACTTTGATACATGAAACTTTCATATTCTGATTTGCATTGTTACAAACGGGATGAGTTATATGAACGAAGGTATAAAAAAACATATTACAAAGGAAAACCTCCTGAAGGTTGGCGTAGTGGCAATCGTGCTTTTTTTCATGATGGAGGCATTTTCAATTGCTTCCAGATATGCCGGAGGGGGAGGGAATGGCGGCTTGCAGGAAACTGAAACATTCCAGGGAACAATTAAAACAAATGTCACCCTCTCCTCATACGGTTCTTCCCTTATACTTGCAGGCGAGGAGCCCTGGCTTGATGATGTTTTGGGCGAGCTGGAATCGGAAGGGATAGTGGCATACTCCGTCCAGTCCTCGGAAGGTGTGAGGGTCGTAAATGTTGAGGGTGCCTCCAACCTCAAGCAGGCAGCAAGGCGGCTGGAAAAGGGAAATGTTTCAGTATACAACCGCGCCCTATTGACATTCACTGGTGAGATG
>CAYTXD010000096.1:0-5356 GCA_964441305.1 Microcaldota archaeon | reverse complement strand
TACCGAAAAAATTCTCTCCGGAAGCTATGAAAACGATGTAAAGCCGGAACTTGAAGTCCTTCATATGGGCATGGAGGCAATAAAAATGGCCCCTGTCCTTGTGGGCCTACACCACAAGGATTACGACGGGAGCGGTTACCCCAAGGATATTAGGATTAAGGGGGACGACATTCCGCTCGGGGCGAGGGTACTTAGGGTGGTGGATTCGATTGACGCGATGACCAGCTACCGCAGGTACAGGAACTTTGTCTTCAGCCCAGCTCTCGCGCTTGCAGAAATGGCATGGTATTCCCTCCCCGACATGGTTCACGGAGGGGATTACAGGCAGAGGTATGACCCCCAGGTTGTAAAGGCGCTTTTGAAATCTGTTTCCGAAAACCCCCACGTTTTCCTTGGAATAATATACCCTGAAAGGTTTGTCCACCTTAACGACAAAGGGAAGCTTGAATATGCCCATGGTGTGAAGGAACAGCTTTTGGAGGAGAGGATACTTTTCAAGCTGATGAACAAATGCATGCTTTACAAGGGAGATGAATTCGGAGGCGAGATGCTCTTCAACCTCCTCATCTCCGCAATCGAAAAGGTTGCCACGCTTGAGGAAAGAAGGGAAATCAAGCTGGAGCAGTTCAGGGGCATCCTGCCGGATTATTAATTGTTATTAACTTTTCCTTCCCCACTACTCATATGTACCACTTAAAATGCATAGGATGCGGAAGGGAATACGAAAAGGATGCAAGGATTTACCAGTGCGAGGAATGCGGAAGCATTTTTGATGTTGTTTACTCTGATGATGTTTTTGATAATTTCAAGTTAAGCGAGAAAAGGGGCGTCTGGAGGTACAGGGGGCTTCTTCCAATAGATTACGGCAGCAAAATTATTTCCCTTAAGGAAGGCAACACGCCATTTTACAAAGTTGACAATTTATCCGAAAAGCTGGAGATGGATAACTGCCTTTTTTTAAAGAATGAGGGGGCGAACCCAACCGGCTCATTCAAGGACAGGGGGATGACTGTGGGGGTTTCAAAGGCGCTTGAAATGGGCGCGGATGTAGTGGGGTGCGCAAGCACGGGTAACACTTCCGCCTCACTTGCAGCATACTCCGCAAGCGCGAAAATAAATTGCTACATATTCGTGCCTGCTGGCAAAATAGCATTCGGAAAGCTCGCCCAGGCTTTGGTTTACGGCGCTGAAGTTTACGCGATAAAGGGTAATTTTGATGATGCGATGAAGATGGGGGTGGAGATGGCTAAAGAGGGCAAAATCTACCTTCTCAACTCCATCAATTCCTTCAGGGTGGAGGGCCAGAAAACAATCGCGCACGAAGTTGCGGAGCAGATGAAATCCCACGGAATCGACGAAATCGACAGGGTAATTGTGCCTGTGGGAAATGCCGCAAACATTTCCGCAATATGGAAAGGCCTGAACGAATTCAAAAGGTTGGGGAAAATAGAGAAGCTTCCCAAGATGACGGGAATACAGGCAGAGGGCGCATGCCCAATAGTTGAATATTTCAAAACCGGCGAATACAAGCCCGAGCCCTCCCCTGAAACAATTGCAACCGCGATAAGAATCGGCTCCCCTGTGAGCTGCAAAAAGGCAATTTCCGCAATTGAAACTTCCGGAGGAACCGCGCTCTCAGTCACCGATGACGAGATAATGTCTGCTCAGGAATTGCTTGCCAGCACCGAGGGAATATTCGTTGAACCCGCAAGCGCGGCATCAATAGCAGGCCTCAAGAAACTCCGCGAGAAAGGCGAAATTAAGGAAGATGAAAAGGTTGTTTGCATCACAACAGGCAATGGGCTCAAGGACCCGAATGCAGTTGTGGAGCGGCTCAAGGGAAAAATAAGGGAAGTGGAGAGCGCCGAAGAGATTGAATGGTGAATCCATCAGGGCGGGAATCAGTTTCAGATTTTTGGCACTTTTTTGACCTATACCTCATTTGCCGTACCCACTCACGTCTTTTTCAAATGCGAAAAACTTTAATATGAAAAAAGCCCCAATTTGCTTATGAGGGGTTTGTCTCCTCGAAGGGAGGTCGGAGACAAAGCAGAAAACTTTTTTTCCAACGACTCGGGAAGGGCGTCCTTTTCCTCGAGGCTTTTGGAGAGCACCGCCCTTGCAGGGCGTTCAATCAGAAGCGTCTTTTTTAAATTCCTCAAGGATGAGCGGGGCTTTGTTGCAATCACAGGAAGGGATATCTCTGATTTGGTAGGTGCGGCGGCTGAAGCAAAGAAGAACGGAACAACCGGCCACATACTTGACATTGAGCTTCCTGAGGACATGACCAAGACTGCGGGCCCATTCTGGCAGACCGTGCTTTTCAAGGTTGCAGACATAGCGCCAGAGACGCTGCAAACTGCCGCCAAAATTCTTGATGAAATTGCGAAGCCGGAAAACACCCACGGGGAGATTGCAAAAAGTGCATTTGCCTCAATGCCATCCCGCGCAAGAAAATTCCTTTATGTTGATGTCGTTTCCGATTTCACCAAGCACCCAGACATAAAGGCAATTCTTGATGACATTAGGGCAGGCAATTTCCCTGGCAGGAAAATGCCCCACGGGGGGCTTGAGCACTTCTACAACCCGGATATTGAATGCACTGAAATGGAGGAGCTTGACGGAGTAAAAGGCCTTGGAAAAATGATGTCTGCACAATGCTATGAAAACGTGCTAAACGCCCTCTGGCTCCTGAAATCGGAATACTCACTCCCAAAAAGGGAAAGGGATTACGAGAAAATATTCGTTCTCACCAACTACGCAAGCGCGGAGGCGGGAAAGCTTTCCCATTACATCTCGGACATTTGCGTATGGCACCACTCGGACGGGGAGCTGGTTGAAGGGGCGTGGGTTTCCTCAAGAATCCCTGAGCACGCCCTCCTGGAGGCAAAAATGGCAAGGAAAAAATACGACCTTCGCGTACTCCCGGGCATAATAACCGAAAAATCTGGCGGGGTTGCCGAAAGGTACGAGCAGGAGGCGCGCCTCTCAAGAAAATACCTTCTTTCCAGAAAAAACCCGTTAAATGAGGAAAACATGAAGCAGATGTACAGGAGAGCAGTGCAATTTACCGCAGACACTTTCTACACTGCGCTTGTGCACTCCCGCCTGCTTGATGAAATGAACTGGCTTGATGAGAAGCTTTTCAAGGCGCGAGCAAAGCTCCCAAGAAGGGTGGTGAAAGCATTTGACAAGATATGCTGACCGCTACAATTAAAACCTCTTTTTCCCAAATTCTTCCATGATTAAATTCGAAAAATGGCACGGGGCTGGAAACGATTTCATACTCATTGACGAAACCAAAGAGGAAAAGGTTGGTGAAAAGGAAAAGCCGCTCCTTGCAAAAGAGTTATGCAAAAGAAGGTACGGAATTGGCGCGGACGGGCTGATATTCGCGCAGAAAAGCGAAAAAGCGGAATTGAAAATGAGAATATTCAACCCCGACGGAAGCGAGGCGGAGATGTGCGGAAACGGAATCCGGTGCTTTGCGCTTTTTGCAAAGGAAAACGGGCTCGTGGAAAAAGAAAAGTTCGCAGCAGAAACACTCGCTGGCATCATCTCGCCTGAGATTATAAGTGAAAAGGTGAAGGTGAAAATGGGAAAGCCAATTCTTGAGCCGGAGAACATACCGATGGAATGCGAATGCGGAATATGCGTAAACGGGAGCATTGACTTGGGCGAAAAGTTCGGGATTGTAAAAATAACCGCAGTCAGCATGGGCAACCCCCATGCCGTAATTTTCGTGGACAACTTGGAAAAAGTAGAGCTTGAAAAAATGGGCTCTGCAATTGAAAACCATGAAGTTTTCCCAAAGAAAACAAATGTGCATTTCGCAAAAGTAATTTCCGAAAATGAAATGAAAGTGCTTCACTGGGAAAGGGGCGCGGGGGCAACCCTTGCATGCGGAACTGGGGCATGCGCATGCGCGGTTGCCGGCTACCTTAACAAAAAAACCGGCAAAAAGGCCCTCATAAAAGTGCCAGGCGGGGAGCTGTTTATTGAGCTCGAAGCCGAAGGAGATGAAATAACCCAAATTTACATGACCGGCCCAGCGGAAAAAGTGTTTTCAGGTAAACTCTAAAAACATTTATATATACAAAAACACACTATTTGAATATGAGAGGTGTGGCAGGTGGAAGGTTCTCTATAGATTCTAGAATGGGGAAAAGCACGAAGAACCTCAGGCTCGGCAATGACCAGAAAAGAAGGCTGGAAAGAATGATTGGCCTGCTCACCAGCCTGAAGGAAAAATGCAACAGGAAAATGAACTTTGAGCAAAGGCTCGACATTCTCATTTTGGCTGAAAGAAATGCGCTTCTGAAAGCATCCAAAAAAGAGCTTGCGCACTCCTTTTTTGTGGGCAACTGCGCAAGGGAATTTGGCGAATTTCTTTTAAGGGAGAAATCATTTGAAAATTTCAATTCCAACCTGCACGTTAAGATGCTTGAAGCGGCAGGCTATTTGCACGACATCGGAAAATTCGGCATTCCCACCTCGATACTTCTTAACCCCAATGAGCTAACAAAGGAAGAGATGTCAATAATTCGGGAACATTCCAAGTATTCTGCTTACTTAATTGAAGAATTCCTCGGGCCCGCCTACGGCCCACTTATTCCGCCTGTGCTTTTCCACCATGAGAGGTGGGACGGGGATACTGAAAGGGAGCCCAGGGCGGCATATCCTGCAGGCCTGAAAGGGGAGGAGATACCTATAGGGGCACGAATACTCTCAGTAGTAGATTCTTTTCATGCAATGACCAACTCAAGGCAGTACCGCTACCAAAAAGGAAAATTCATAATCTATTCCCCTGAACAGGCGCTTCAAAAGCTCGTTGAGGACTCCGGAAAGCAGTTCGACCCCAAAGTTGTCGAAGCTTTCTGCAAATTCGTAAGGGAGGAGATGAAAAGGTAATCTTTTATTCTTTCAAAACAAAAATGAAAATGAGGTGGATATATGGCAAACGCAGTTGCAGTTCAGGGAAACAGGAAAAACCGGATAGTGGGGCATCTTGACAGGAATCTTGAATCCAATTCCGAAAAGAGCGTCGTTCTTTTACATGCCTCAAACCTCTTAATGAAGCTCTCAACCAGGGAGCAGATTGAGAGATTGGGAAAAAGGGGGAAGCAGGCAATCGCCCTTATTGAAAGTTGCTCCCTCACACGCGCCGATTTGCCGGACATGGCGAATGCCAAAAGGGAGATTGACGAAAGAACAAATGCGGAAACAAGAAAATACTTCGATGAGCACCCCGATGAATTCAGGAGCACTGACCCGCTAAGGGAGGATGCGCCTCTCGCACTCTTAGGCCGTTGAAAAATTAATAACACTTTTCCTAGCTTTTGTTTATACGCTCTAT
>CAYTXD010000095.1:0-5376 GCA_964441305.1 Microcaldota archaeon | reverse complement strand
AATTCCCAAAAAAATGCAAACTAACTGTCAATAATGAAATTCCCTGGCACATAGGGCTTGGTAGCACAACCCAGCTATTTCTCGCAGCAGCAAAGGCAGCATCCCTCATTTCAAAGAGCAAGCATTCAACATATGAGCTTGCAAAAAGTGTGAAAAGGGGAGGCACTTCAGGAGTTGGCGTCTGGTCATTTGACAGGGGAGGGTTTATTGTAGATGCTGGCCACTCATTCGGCCCAGGAAAGGAAAAGGAAAAATTTCTTCCATCTTCAAAGTCCACAGCCCCGCCGCCAAAGCTTGTTTTCAATTCCAAGATTCCAAAAAACTGGCATTTCGTTTGCGCCATTCCAAAAGGAAAAAGAACTTTCGGAAAAAAAGAGCTTGAATATTTCAAAAATTGCTGCCCGCAGCCAATCTCCATTGCGCAAAAGGTTGCGTATTTGGCCCATATGAAAATGATTCCATCCATTTTGGAAAAGGATATTGAAGAATTTGGTGCCAGCATTAATTTGCTTGAAAAAACAAAGCCTTTCAAAAAACCGGCAATACTCAAAAAGATGCAAAAGATTTCCTGCGGTGCGGGAGTTAGCTCGTTTGGGCCCCTGTGCTTTGCGCTCGCAGAAGGTAAAAGCCATGCACTGGAGATAACAGAAGCTCTTGGAGTTGAAGGTGCATTTATTGCAAGGGCAAAAAACAGCGGGGCAAAAGCGAGGGCGATAAAATGAGGGCCGCAGCATCAGATGCAATCATTGTTGATGAAAAAAGAAGCGTGCTTCTTGTGAAGAGGAAAAATGAGCCGGGCAAGGGAAAATGGGCAACCCCTGGCGGTTTCATTGAGGATGGCGAGTCTGCAGAAGAGGCGGCAGTTCGCGAGGCAGAAGAGGAAACAGGAGTAGCCGCAAAAGTGCAAAAGCTCATTGGAGTGTTCTCCTCCCCCTCCCGGGACCCTCGCGGCACAATTTCAATTGCCTATTTATGTACCCCTTTGGAAAAAGCAAAAAAGGAGAAAGCAGGAAGCGACGCGCAGGAGGCAAAGTGGTTTCCTCTCGAAAAGCTTCCGGAACTTGCATTTGACCACAGATTGATTTTGGAAAATGCAAAAAGTATACTGGAAGGGTAGTGCAAGAACCAACTTCTTTGCAACTATTGTACAAATCAATAAATGATATGCCTCAGACTCTGTCGGTGTCATCATCCCCCACGAATGGAGTAAGCGGTTGTTCATGTCATCATCGGCATTAGTATTTGCCCTTTCGGCTATTTATTCCTTCGCAATTTTGCTGCAAAGTATTAAATATTGAAATATCAATAATATAATTGAAAAATCAATAGAAGTGGTATGGATGTCATTTGCAAAACCAGGGAGAAATCTCGAGGAAAGAGGGCTAAAAAGAAAAGTCCTTGGGTCGTTTTTTCCTGAATTTGAAGCAAGAACGATTAGGGAAATAATGGAAAGAACAGGTTATTCTTACGAACGAGCATACACTGCACTGATAAAACTGAGCGATGAAAAAGCAGTTATCGGCAGCAGGGTTGGAAAAACCCGCATCCTTACTCCCAACAGGTCCAAAGCCTTAATGTGGTACAATTCATTTGTGGAATACCAGCTTGGAAGGCTCATGTCATTTTCTCAAAAATACAAAAATGCGTCCGAGTCAATATTCGAATTTTCCCGCATTGCGCAGCCCCGCATGATTGTGGTTTTTGGAAGCTATGCCAGAGGTGAAGCAAAAGAGGATAGCGACCTTGACATGATATGTGTTTCCAGAAAAAATGGCCCGGGCATACGAAGGCATGCTGCTTCTTTTTGGCACAGCCATCGCATAAATTTGGCCCCCGTTCCTTTATCCATAAACGAATTCATGAAGCTTGAAAAGGGGAACAAGGAGCTGTTTGAGGATATCCGAAATACCGGAGTAGTGCTTAATGATTATGGGCTTTTTTATGATGCAGTATATGCGAACAAATGATTGGAAACGAGTGGAATTCTCCTCTTTCCTCCCATATTTAAACCGCAATTCCCCGTTTACTTTGGTATTAGCATGGTTAAACAGAAGGGGATGAAGGAATACGAAAATGAGAAAAAGCTGCTGAAGCGGCCGTTCATAATGAAATACTCCCGAGCATATCTCCGAAAGGCAAGAACCAATCTCGCCACTATGAGCATATTGCACAACCTTATGTACAACTCAAAGGCAAGGGATGCCCTGAATGCCCCTTCAAATTATGCGCCTGTTGAATGGGTGATAATATCCGGCTATTATGCAATGTATATGTCTGCATGCTCAATACTTGCGAGTGTTGGCTACAGGAGTTATGACCATACGGCAACCATATGTGCGCTTGATGAGCTGTTTGTCAAAAAGGAAAAGCTTGAGCCCGAATACATCAGCATGCTGAAAAATGCCCAACTTGAGCAAAAGTATGTGGACGACTTGAGAATAGCAAAGCAGGACAGGCAGATTGCGCAATATGATGTGACCAGGGAGACAACCGCAAAAATCGCAGACAATATTTGTGCGGCTGCTCCCAAATTTGTCAACAGGTTCAACCTGCTTCTTGATGAGATTGGATGAATGCATCGAATTCAACTTAATTATAAACTTTTGTGGGTAATTACCCATTTATGATTAGTGAGGTGCTTTTTCTCCTGCTCAAAAAAGGGGCCCACCGCGAGCCGGTTACCATTACTACGAATGAACTCGCGGGCGAGGCAGGCATTTCCCAGCAGAGCGCATCGCGCCACCTAATCGCGCTTGAAAAAGAGGAAAAGATAAGGAGAAAGGGAAGCACCGTATCCGTGACGCTTGAAGGGGTTAAGGAAGCGCGCGAAGTATATTCTGAATTGAAAAATGCACTTGGAGAAAAAAGCAAGCTTGTTTTTTCAGGCAAAGTGGTTTCAGGCGTGCAGGAGGGAAAATACTACCTTTCATTTGACCAGTATGCCAATCAAATCAAGGAAAAGCTCGGATTTCTTCCATACCCCGGAACGCTCAATGTCCGCGTGCCCCTGGATGATATTGAAAAAAGGCTTCACTTAAGGAATGAAAAGCCGATAATGGTGGATGGATTCCAGGCAGAAGGGAGGACATTCGGCTCAATTGCATGCTACCCGTGCAAAATAGACGGAGTCAGGGGGGCAATAATATTCCCTGAGCGCTCGCACCACGGCCTTGACGTGATTGAAATTATCGCGCCCGTGTTTTTGAGAAAAAAACTCTCTTTGAAGGATGAAAGCAAAATCACAGTCAAGGTGATTTAATTTATATTATTTACTCTCCTTTTTATTTCATCAACTTGGCGAAGGTGAATTGATATGAGAAACATTTCAATAGAGCTTGCAAACTTCACACCTGTGGAAAAAAGGAAGGTGGAAATTGTTGAAAGAAAAGGCCTTGGGCACCCTGACACGCTGATTGACGGAATAATGGAAGAGATTAGCAAGGAGCTTTGCAGGGAATACATAAGCACTTTTGGAAAAATAATGCACCACAATGTTGACAAGGGGCAGATTTGCGGAGGCGCAACAAACGTAAAATTTGGCGGCGGGGAATTCACAAAGCCGATTTACATTCTGCTGAGCGGAAGGGCGACCGAGGAGTTTGAGGGAAAGAAAGTGGATGTCACAGGGATTGCAACAGGCATCACCAAGAAATTGATGTCTTCCCACCTAAAGAATTTCGACTTGGAAAAGGATCTTGTTATTGACTCTAAAATTTCGCAGGGCTCAAGCGACCTTGTTGAGCTTTTCATGCGCGCCCCCAAAATCCCGCTTGCAAATGACACCTCTTTTGCGGCGGGCTATGCCCCCCTGAGTGAAACAGAGCTGCTCACACTAAAAACCGAAAACCTAATCAATTCCCCGGATTACAAGCAGAAATTCCCCGCGCTTGGAACGGATGTAAAAGTAATGTCCATGAGGGACGGGCAGAAAATTACCATGACAATATGCATAGGCTTTGTTTCAACCGAAGTTACGGGAATAGATGAGTACGTGAAGACAATTGAGCAGGTAAAGCAGGACATTCTGGAGGAAGCAAAAAAGCACACCCAAAGGGAGGTTGAGGTTTACATAAACTCGGCGGACGATATTGAAAACGAGTCAGTGTTCCTCACCTTTACCGGCTCCTCTTGCGAAATGGGTGATGACGGAAGCGTTGGCAGGGGAAACAGGGTGAACGGGCTCATCACCCCGAGCAGGCACATGAGCCTTGAAGCTGCGGCGGGAAAGAACCCTGTTTCGCACGTCGGAAAAGTTTACGCAGTCGCAGGATTTGAGATGGCAAAGGACATCAAGATGCAGTACCCTCAAATTCATGAAGCAAACGTAACCTTACTTTCAAGGATAGGAAGCCCTATCGACCAGCCGAAAGTTGCGGCGATAGAAATTGTGATGGATGACAAGGAGGATTACGAGAAAATCAAGGATAAGGCAGTCGGGATAGTTGACGCCCATCTTGAAAACATCACTGAAATCACAAATAAAATTGTTGAGGGGAAAGTCACACTTTATTAGGTGAGTGCATGGAATTTTTCAAGGTTGTTGAAAAGAGGCATTCGGTAAGGAGCTTTTCTCCGGAGGAAATTACGGAAGAGCAAATTTCCAAAATAATTTCTGCGGCGCAAGCCGCCCCTTCCGCTGGCGGGCTGGAAGCCAGGGAAGTTATTGCAGTAAAAGACCCTGAAAAAAAGAGGGCGCTATCTGATGCTGCGCTTGGCCAGAGTTCGGTGTCCCAGGCTCCGGTGGTTTTTGCATTTTTGGCGGACCCGGAAAAATCTGCATCAAAATACGGGGAAAGGGGCAGAAAGCTTTACTGCATACAGGATGCCACTGTTTCTTGCGCGTATGCACAGCTTGCGGCTGAGGACCTGGGGCTTTCTTCGGTTTGGGTTGGCGCATTTGACGAAAGCAAGGTTGCGGAACTGCTTGATGCGGGCGGAAAAGTTCCCGTTGCCCTTCTTCCAGTGGGAAAGAGGGCATGATTTTTGCTAAATTTCATATAACAACAATTTTAAACTGGAAAATGCATAATATATGTGGTGGTTCGTGATGAATGAGTTTGATGTTTACATACCTGCGCTTGCCGCGATAGCAATTATCTCGCTTGGGCTTCTTTATTTGCCTGACATTCTGCTTAGCCAGTCCGCGATTGGCACGCCTCCAATAACTGCGGAGCTTTCCGGAAACGGGCAGGATGCAGAAGCGGAAGAGGAAGTTGAAACAGGGGCAACTAGAATTGAGGATTCGTTTTCAGATTATACAATAACCTCTTCCGAAGGAAGGTTTATTGAAGAGGGAGTTAAAATATACTATATACACATGACTGAAAAGTCCATTCGCACAAATGCCTACGAGATGAATCTCCTTGCCGACGGCAG
>CAYTXD010000094.1:0-5397 GCA_964441305.1 Microcaldota archaeon | reverse complement strand
AAGCCGTTCAAAGTGGGGGATTTCATAATTGTCGGCGAGGACATGGGAACTGTCAAGAAGGTTGGCATAAAATCCACGCGCCTCAATTCCCTTGGAGGGGAGGAGCTGATAATCTCCAACCAGGAGCTGACAAATACAAGAATACACAATTACAAGAAAATGAAAAAGAGGAGGATATGCTTCGGGTTTGGGGTTGAGTACTCGACTTCGTCAAAAAAACTCAAGAAAATACCAGGACTTGTTTCGGCAGTTATAGGAAAAATAGGCGGCGCCGACTTTGACAGAACCCATTTCAAGGAATTCGGGGACTTCAGCTTGAATTATGAAACAGTTTACTATGTTGACAGCGGCGATTACAATAAGTACATGGACATCCAGCAGGATATAAATCTGGGAATTAAGCAGGCATTCGAAAAGGAAAAAATCGAAATGGCGTTCCCGACCCAGACGATATACCTCAACAGGAAAAAATAATGCATTGCTCCCGCCCGCCTGCTTTCAGGGGGATTAACTTCACACAGGAAGCGACCAATTCGATTATAATCCTTGCTTTCCAACCTATTTCATGGACATTTACAAAGTAGCCCCAATAACCAAAAAACAGGAGGAAAGGATAGTCGCTTCACTGGATTTCGGCAGGCTTTACACCCGGAAGGTTTCAATCCACGGCACCTGCATAAAGCTGTTTTCCGATTCCAGGGAGATTGTGGGCATGTGGGAGGGCAATTTCAATCCCATGGACGAAAGGATACGCCCCCACGGAAGGATTTTTGTGTTTTCGGACAAAAGCAAAAAGCTCAAGGTGCAGTTTGAGCCGACATCAAAAACAGTTTTTGTCAGGAACTGCTGCTATTACGGATGGGTAAAAAGCATCGCCCTTGCCCTGGCTTCCGAATACCTTTGGGATTCTCCTTCTGTTGAGAACAGGAGATATCCAGTGCACGGCTCGCTTGTTGACATTGCGGGAAAGGGCCTGGCAATTGTGGGAAGGCCGAAATCAGGAAAGACGACTCTTACTTACGGTCTTATGCGCAATCCAGAATGCAGCTTTCTCACGGACGACTGGTTTTTTGTCAGGCTCATGAACAGTTCCGTTCTTGCATTTTCTGCGGAAAAAAACTCCTATGCTGAGGCAGACATAGCCAAGCACTGGCCCGAACTGTCAGGAAAGCTAAAGCATGCAAAAGGGGACTCCCATGGCAGGTCCATATTGGATGTTGCCTACCTTTTCGGGGAAAGCAGGGTAAGCAACCAGTCCCACATCTCCGCAGTCGTGCTTCTTGCCAGGGACCCAAAGCTTCCGGCATGGCAAAAGCTTAGCGCAAAAAAGGCAAGGGAGCTCATGCTAAAATGGGATTTCTGCAATCCTCACCAGCTTAGGAGATCCAAGGAGCGCAAAAAGGAGCATTCCGAATTCTTTTCAGAACTTTTTTCCAGGGTTCCAGTGTACCTGCTAAATACTGTGGAAACTCCTGCCCAGAGCCTGGCGAGGCTGGAAGAGATTGCCCTAAAAAAATAGCCCGCCAGAGTTATTCAGGTCAGCAGGGGATATCCCCTTCTCTGCAGGAACTTCAGCACTTCAAATGATATGAAAAGCAGGCTGGAGACTGGAATTATCCACGCCCAGTCCCAAATTCCAAGAGGCGCGGTTTTCATGAAGTGGTTCATCTCAGGCGTGTATATAACCAAAAGCTGGATTAGTACAGAAGCCGAGATTGCCAACGTAAGAAAGCGGTTTGAAAAAAAACCTATTGAGAAAATACTTTCCATTACTGCCCTTGCATTGAAAGCCGCCCAAAACTGGAAGAAAACGAGAAGCGTGAAAACAGCGGTTCTCATATGGTCCTCAGTGATTTCGGGGTTTCCAACATAGTGCAAATACGTTGCAAAAAGGCAGGGAAGCACAATTGCGGCAGTCAGCAACATGTATTTAACCACTTCAGGCGGGAAGAGCGAGCCCGAGAATTCCTTCGGCTTCTGTTTCATGAGGTGCCTGTCCTTTTTCTCCATCGCGAGGGTTACATCGCATACCCCATCTGTCACCAGGTTTACGAAAAGGATATGTATGGGCAGCAGAGCCAAGGGCAGGAGGCTTCCGCTCCAGAACGGGGAAAGCAGGACTGCAAACAGGAAAATGACTTCAATCACGTTTGTGGCAAAAAGGTACTTGATAACTTTCCTTACATTTGCGGCGGAGTGCCTGCCATCCTCAACTGCTTCGATAATTGTTTCAAAATTGTCATCAGTGATAACAATGTCTGATGCCTCCTTTGCAACTTCTGTGCCAGAGCCGAGCGCAACCCCAACATGCGCACCCTTGAGCGCTATTGCGTCATTCACCCCGTCCCCCGTCATTGCGACTACATACCCGCTGGACTTCAAAAGCTTGACAATGTCCGATTTGTGCTCGCTCGTGACCCTTGCAAAAACCCTAATGTCGTGAACTATTTTTGCAAGCTCCTTCTCTTTCATGCTTTCCAGCTCCTTCCCTGTCACCGTGAGGTGGGACTTGTTTTCGATGATTCCTGCCTGCTTGGCGATGTTTTCAGCAGTCAGCTTGTGGTCGCCGGTAATCATGATTACCTTTATTCCTGCCTCCTTTGCCTTGCTTATGGCCTGCGGAACATTGGGCCTGAGAGGGTCATGGAAGCCCATGAGCCCCAGGAAAACATAGTCCCTGTCAAGGTCGTCGACTTTTTTTTGTGCAGGCTTTTGGGCAAATGCGAGCACCCGCAGCCCAGTTGAGGCAAGCTTTTCAGTCGCCTTTATTATCTCCTTCCTGTCTTTTTTCGTTATCCTTCGGGTTCCCTTGTCCCCGTTTATGCGCGTGCACATTTCGGCAACCGCTTCGGGAGACCCCTTAAGGTGGAAAGTATAACCTTTTTCCTTTCCATCCTTGTTGGCGGTTACCATGTACTTGTTTTTTGGGTCGAACGGGATTTCCGCTGCCCTGGGGTGGACAAGAAGGTACCTGCTGCGCTCAAGCGCGAAATTGGATGCATACTCTATTATTGCGGTTTCAAGCGGGTCTCCCGCCTTCTTGCCTGTCTTTTTGTCATAAATTCCGTCATTGCATAGTATTCCAGTTTCAAGGAGTTTCATGAGCCCCCTGACATCTATGCCTTCGAACTTGCCCCCCTTTCCGTAAAGCTTGGTTCCGCCCGCCGCCTTGTACTGCTTTCCCCCCACGTAAAGCGCGGAAACTTTCATCTGGTTAATGGTGAGTGTTCCAGTCTTGTCTACGCATGCAATGTCTATCCCCCCAATGGTTTCTATTGCCTGGAGCTTTCTTGAAAGGGCCCTCTTCTTTGCCATTTCCGAAACCCCTACTGCAAGTGCAATGGTAACCACTATGGGCAGCCCCTCGGGTATGAATGAAACTGCCTGGGCTATTCCGAGCTCCAGCGTATGGCCCACATCATAACCATACTCCTTGCCTAGCACAATCCCGAAAAAAAGGGTGAATGCGGCCAAAATCAGGAAAGCCGCCTTCCCAAGGTTGCTTGAGAACCTGTTCACCTTGATTTGAAGCGGGAAAAGCTCCCTCTCCTTGGTAATCCCCCTATATACTTTTCCCAGTTCCGTTTTGTCATCAGTTGCAAGGACCACCATGACTCCCCTGCCGCTCGACACATGGGTTCCTGCAAAAGCCATGTTGCTCCTTTCTGCAAGCACTTTTGAGCCCTTAAGCGAATCGTTCGTTTTTCTTACAGGGGTGGATTCGCCCGTAAGCGTTGACTCGTCCATGCTCAGAACTGCGCACTCGATGACTCTTCCGTCCGCAGGCACCTTGTCCCCTGCCCTAAGAAGTATTATGTCTCCCGGGACTACTTCCCTTGCGTCAAGCACCTTATCATCCCCGTCCCTTAGGACCGTGACTTCCTGCGCCTGGATTTTTTTGAGCGCCTCAAGGCTTCTTTCCGCACTGTATTCGTGGTAGGTGCCGATTGCGGCATTTACTGCAAGGACCACGAATATCACTCCTGCTTCTGTATACTCCCCCATGTAGATGGAAACCACTGCCGCAATGAAAAGAAGTATCACCAGGGAGGAGGTGAACTGGCGGAACAGGACTTCCTTCAGCGTGACTGTTTCCTTCCTGCTGAACTCGTTGTATCCGTACTTCTCAAGCCGCGAATCCGCCTCCTTTTGGCTGAGGCCCCTGAAATCGGATCCGATTTCGGACAAAACTTCGGAAACTTTCTTGTTGTACCATTTGCCCATGCAGGACTAATGCACCCATATTTATTAAAATAGCCCCGTGCGGCTTTGGCATTAATGGCTATGCGAAATTGGAGAAAAAAATATGCGCCATCCATTGATTTACTGGATACTGCATGAACTGGGCCATTTTTCAACATGTACTAACAGTTATCCCTGCAATTTGGTTTCCTCTTTGCCAATGCATGTCTTCCCATCATTTCAAGCACTTCTCCGTCACTAACATCATGCCAATGCCCGTAAACCTGCGCAACTGCCCTGAAATTCGCCGGCTTCTCCAGCACCACCAATTCATTGGCAAGCTTTCCTATCTCCTCTGCAACTCCTTTGCCTGAAACAGGCACTGCAACAATAATTTCCTCCGCGCCCCTGCTCCTGCACATTTTGACTGCCGCCCTCATTGTGCTTCCCATTGCAATCCCGTCATCAACAAGTATCACTTTCCTTCCTTCAATTTCAGGCAGTGGTTTTCCTCCCCTCAGCATCTGCACCCTCCTCTCAACTTTCTTTCTCTGCTCCCCTGCAATCCTCTGAATCTCGAGCTCTGGCATTCCCGCACTCTCAAGCACGACAAAGCTCCCGTCTTCTGCAACCGCGCCAAACCCAGCTTCGGGATTGTCGGGGTAAGGCAGCTTTCTGCATACAATGAGGGAAAAATCGGCATCCAAATATTCCGCCACTTCGATTCCAACCGGCACTCCCCCTCTCGGGATGGCAAGCACCAAAACGTCTTTTCCCCTGTATTTTTCCAATGCTTTTGCAAGCTTCTCTCCCGCATCCTTCCTGTTCTTGAACATCACATTTACTTTCGTTTCTCTGCTTAATAATATTCTCATTAACCCAAGAATTAGAATTCTCAATTTTCTATTTTTGCTGCGTTACTTGCGTGGACTATTGCGGGCCCGCCCCAAAACCAGCGCAACGGAACAATCGCAATTGGTTTCACCATTCCTGACCTGGGATTCACTCCAATGCGACGATTATCTTTCTCTTTCCAATTTTCTCCCTTTTGATTTTTTTCTTTTTTTCCAGCTCGCTAAGAATCATGCTTGCCTTGGCAGGCGAGAAGTTTGTCAGGTCGATTATTTCCCCCTGGCTTACTTTCTTTCTTTTTCTTATTATCCTCAAAACTCTCTCAACATCGTCATATACTTGCCCCTCTTCATCCTCTCCCCC
>CAYTXD010000093.1:0-5407 GCA_964441305.1 Microcaldota archaeon | reverse complement strand
GTCAGAAAGAAGCAAAAATTTTTCTATTGTGTAGAGGAAAAAGGAAACGGCCTAACCTTAAAACCAATAGATGGTATTATAAGTGTTCTCTGCTTATAAATTAGCGTAAAAAAATGAACATATGCTGATTTTTAGTATAAATGAGTCATCATATAAAAATTATATTTTGATAGATATGCATGAATCAGCGTATGCAAAGTAGAAAGAGGTTTTAGAATGGCAACAGGAACAGTGAAGTTTTTTAACAACACCAGAGGCTTTGGATTCATAGCCGGTGACGACGGAAACGAATATTTCGTCCACATCACCGCTCTCAAGCCAGGCATGTCCCTCAACGAGGGAGACAAGGTCAACTTCGAAATAGTTGAAGGTGACAGAGGGCCTAAGGCAGAAAATGTTGAGCTTGCATAGATTCATTAAAAAAATTGAATTAACAAGTTCCTTTTTTTCTTTTATTTTTTCTTTTTTTATTCAAACCCGTGCAATTAAACTTATTAACATCATTGATACACCTACTTTATGCAAAATTCAATTAAGAAACGAATATTCGGCTTCTTTCTTTCGTTTTTTCTTATCTGCGGATTTTCCTTTGCAGTAGACTGGGAGCCGGGAATGCTAACGCCCGAGCAGCTTGAAATATGTGTTGAAACCGGCTCGTACGGGGATGTGACATGCGAATGGTCCCCTGACACTCCTTGCCTAACTTGCTTATTTGATTGCTCGGGAGATTGCTGCAACATAGAGGAATGCGGCGAGCAGGTCTACTATGACTGCGGATGCCACCTTGACGACCCTGTTGAAGATACTCCATTGCCGGAAGATGACGAAGGGGTGGATGAAGGCGGAGACGAGCAGGGGGATGAAGAAGGGGATGACAACGGGGGGACTGACGGCGGAACAACACCCGGAGACGAAACGCCTGAAGACACCCCCGCGCCCGGAGATGAAACACCTGATGACGAACTTCCTGACGGAGGGGAAATAGACACCGGCTCAAGCATACCAATTCCTACAAGCCCTGACGCCAACCCACTAAAGCCAAGCAACTATTATGAAGGGGAAGGAGGCGGAAGCATGCTCCTCTCCAATCTGGAATGCCACAATTTGGGCACTTGGTTCCTTTACTCTGCAAGGCCCAGGCAGGCATTCGGCAGGACTTTGAATTCCGAGAGCCTTTCAACAGCATACCAAAGCGATTCCGGCCATTACTCCAGATACTCCTATGGAAGCGACCTTGAAATCCATTTCAGCAGTGAGCTGGAAAGTGTTGGTGCTGCTGAAAGCGAAATTTCCTCGCTTCTATCTGGAAAGCAGTACGGAACAGGCGAATGGCAGGGCCGGCCATTCTTCGTGACCAGCAATGGCGAATTCATATTCCAGTACGCAAATTCGGTAATTATAATAAAAGGAATTCAGCAGAATGAGGTGGCGGAAATAATGGGCCAGTTCTTTGACCCATATTCTAGAGAAGGGAGAAACTGCAGGGAAGGAGAAGTGGAAGAGCAAGGGAGCACCCCAGGGGAAGACGACTCGCTTGGAAACCTTTTTGGAGAGGGAGATGACGGAACCGGAGAATCTAACCAGTATTCCGGCTCTTCAAGTGAAAGCTATTCCCAGGGCTGCGCCTCAGCATTGATATTCCTTCCCGCACTTGCCATTGCACTATTTGCTCGGAGAAGGGGCAATTAGCGGGTTTGATTACTTAGGCAGTTAACAATATTCAAAACTCGCTAGATTTACTTTCTAATAAAAATGCCAACCAGCAGTACACCCGCAAGAACAAACGCGGGCCCGCAAATCCCATCCGCAACACTCCCTTCATACTCCAAAGTAAACTCCTGCTCAGCAAAATTCCCGCCGCTTGGAGTTTCTGCAACTTTCTCCCAGAATTCCTCATTTGTTGTAGTGTAAACCTCGTCCGACTCCTTATACTCAGGCGCTTCTGCCGAAACAGTTGCAGTAACATCATACTCCTTCCCAGGCAGTTCCAGGTTAAGCTTGCCCTCTTCCGCAGGGACAAAAACATCATACTCATAATCATAATAGTCATAAGGAGGCGCAAAATCAACCTTCACTTTCACAATTGAGTCAATCGGCTCTCCGGAATCGCTTCGGATATCAATTCCCAAATTGGCATTATCCCTTGGCTGTACTTTCCTCCTTACCTTTCCTTCCCTCAAGGTAACACCGACCCTTTCACCTGAAGTAAAGTTCTTGCTTTCATCATCATCCTTGAAAATCCCGTGCGAAATAAAAATCTCATCCAAGTTGTTTATGCCATCCTTATCCCCATCCTTCTTCAAATCCCACTTGCTTGTTGAATTAAGCGCATCATACAAATCAGCCAAATTCTGGATGTTCCCTGTAGACCCGTTTGAAAATGTAAAATCATCCTTCTTAATGAACTCCCAGAATTCACCCATCTCAATTTCCACATAATCCTCGTCAATTTCCTTCTTCCCATCCAGCAAATCCCAAAGAAGGCTTGCCGCAACAATCTCCTCATCCTCAATAACCTTGCTCTCCCCCCTTCCCACAATTTTGTGGTTCACTTCCAAATTGGAGTATGTATTCCCAACAGGGTAAAGGTGCGGTGTTGTTCCCTTGTAATATTTGTTTACGCTTGAAGCAAAAACTTCTGCCCATCCTTCATTGAAAGAATCTGTTGAACTAGGGTTTGCAAAGCTACCATGATTGGTGTCACCGCTAAACTCGGGGTATTCCGTGAATCCATCATACATAATATAATGCCCAAATTCGTGCCATTCTCTGTTTATTGGGGCATCAGGATAATCCATGTTTGCGCACCCATCTCCAATCGCTATTCCGAAATCTGCCACATGATATGCAGTATCTCCCTGAGGAGCTATAACTATAGGAACTGGTTTTGTTTTATCAACACTCTCTCCAAGAATATTTTCAGCATATTCCACTGCCAAAAAAACATTTCGATATATCTTGGCTCCTTCAGCCATATATTCATTCGACTTCCCGGTTTCGTTCAAATCGCATTTATACTCCATTACTCCATTCTCATCAGTAGTGACTTTGAAATTCTTTTCAAAGTATGCTGCATTCCCACCATATAACGTTGTACCATCATCAGCTTTATCGACAGCTTTTGGTTCTGTTACAACATAAAACCTCTCTTTTCCATCAATAAGTGAAATGTAAAAAGAAGCCTCAACAGAATCGTTTACAGGTATTGGAGGATTAATGTTCAAACTAAATTCCCCTTTTGAATCAGTAAACGCATCATATGCGTACCCCTGGTAAAAAAATGTAAATTTCACATATGGCAGTGCTTTTTCATCTTTCATCCCAAAATTAAGGATAGATGATTTTCCAAGAACACCTTGGAAATCATTGTAAAAAATTTTTCCTTTCAACTGGCTGATTTGTTTTTGGACGCACGAACAATCTGGGAAAGCATTTTGAGCCTGCCCTTCAGGACAAGAATTCTCACACTCCTGAGGAACCGGCGCTGGCCCATCTTCTTCTCCTTCTTTTGGAGGCCAGCTCCACCCATCCCAATTCGGGTCTTCATCACATATCCTTACAACCTTATAACAATCCTGCTCGCAAAAAAGCTCATTGTGGGTTTGGTTCAGGGGGCCTCCAGGGTTTTCCATAGTTCCAGGGTTCCTCCAGCATGCTATTGCGCATTCCCCGTAATATTCACAGCACTCGTCCCTTGCCCCGCCAAAATTGGGGCGCAGGTTGGCGGGAATTTCCCCTTTGCATTTGCAGCGCTCAACTTCGCAATCGATTTGGCACTGCCTATTTTCCCACCATGCCTCCTCACCTGTTTTACCTTCATGTTCCCTTTGGCATGGAACATAGCAGTCCTGGTACCATTCATATTCGCAATTGTCTGAAATAGCTTCGGCATTGTTTGCCTCTTCCTGGGTAACACCCAGCATCTGTGCCTCCTCTTCGGTATACGCAAAAATAAAACTAAAAAAAACACAGAACATCACAAGCAAAATCAACTTTCTCATAGTATGTGTCTAATTGGAACACTTAAAACTTTTTGGTTATGCAATTGCAATCCGCATTCCAGGTCAGCTTGAAACTCCTTTGGCCTTTTTCGGCCAAAGCCTGTTAACTCACAAGCTCGTTGACATCTTTTCAAGTCTCTTTATTTTCTAATCGGAATTTTCCAATTCCAATGCCGGCAAATTGAAATTTCCCCCCTTCGGAAATCAAGATTATCATCACCGTAGTTATCAGTGCTCCAGGTTATGAGTAGTATAGTCATGGGTGCTAATTCCCTTTCTTTTTGGGGTGAAGCACTTTTTCTTTCGGGAAAGAAAAAGGGCTCAGTGCTCCAGGTTATCATCACTAAGCACCGCCTGCGCGGGGCTCTCAGCAAACCTAGTTGTCATCACACCTCGATTAGCGCGCCAATCTCTTTTAACCCTTTTTCTTTCTCTCAAGGTAGACAAAAACCAGGAGGAAAAACAGCACTGCCGCGGCAAATGAAGTCACAATACTAATCAAAAAAGTCCCTCTCACCCCTAAGAAATACGTTTCCCAGAGCGCTCCGCTGATAAATCCTGCTGGAAGCGCCATGACTCCTATTACTGCATGGTACATCCCAAGCGCACCTCCCCTGCTCTTTTTCGGAACCAAGCCCGGAATATATGCCCTGTGCACCGTTTTCATAATGGCCTTGTAAATCCCAAAAACTACAAACCCTGCTCCCGCAACCAGGAGCTCATTTGAGAACCCCAGCATTACTGCCATAATCCCAAAAACCAAATAGCTCACAACAATCATGCTCTTGTGCCCCACCCTGTCGCTGAGCCAGCCTGCGGGTAGCGCGCTCAATGCATAAGCCAAATTGTAGAGTATGTACACAACAGGCAAAAAGGTAAGCGCAATCCCTATATCCGCCTCAAGCTTGAGTATTATGAATGCATATGAAAACGCCCCCAAGGTAAACAGCGCGGTGACTCCCACGTCTGCCCAGTACGCAAAGCCAAATTTCTTCCAATCGAATTTCCAGCTGGTGTCCTTTTTCTTCCCATCCTTTCCTTTAAGGAAGAAAAGCGCAATGACTGCCAATATCCCGGGAATTATCGCGAATGAGAATAGCACCCTGTATGCCCCTTCTGTGCCAAACTCCCCCAAAAGAAAAGGAAGCGCAAGATACGCAATTAATGGGCCCACCACCGCCCCGGTTGAGTCCATTGCCTTCCTGAAGCCGAATGCAAACCCCCTGTTTTCCTTTTTGGAATGCTTCGCAACCATTGCATCCCGCGCGCTGAGCCGGACCCCTTTTCCGACCCTGTCTGAAACCCTCCCCGCAAAAGCATAATGCCATGAAGGGGCAAGGGGGAAAAGGAGCTTTGAAATTATTGAAATCGAAAGAGAAAATATTGCTAAAGCAGAAACAGAAGGC
>CAYTXD010000092.1:0-5465 GCA_964441305.1 Microcaldota archaeon | reverse complement strand
CCTTTTTGGCATTTTTTTGATTGCTGCCACTGGTTTTTTGGTGTATCTCATAGGAAAGGAAGTTGGGGGGAAAGAGGTTGGTCTTGTTTCGGCATTGGTTTTCTTTTTTCTTTCCGCAAACCCGATTTTCCTTTCATTTACTCTAAGGACCGAGCCCGTGCTTGTATTGTCCACAACTGCCTTGCTTTATTTTTTGGCAAGGGGAAAGATGGATGCAGTAAATATGGCAATTGCAGGAATGTTGTTTGTATTTTCTTGCTTTATCAAGCAGTCTGCGGGGATACTCCTTATTCCTATTTTGGCTTATTTTTACATTTACAAGAGAAATGAATTTTTTGTGGTTCTTAGGGAGTTTCTTTTTGGCTCTGCAATTGCTATTGCTTTCTTTTTGGTTTTGGCTTTAGTCATTACTGACATATCTGCATTGGTTATGCATACTCTGATTAATCCTATAAAGTACAAGCAGATGGTGAACAATTACTTGGTTGATGGTTTGGTTTATTATTCGCCATTTCTTCTCCTTTATGGCATTTCCGCGTATTCTGTCCTGCATCTTCTGAAAAATAGGAAAGTTGGCATTGTTTTGATGTGGCTTGTAACATTATGTATGGGGATTTTTCTTGGGTTGTTTGCATTGAGCATGTGCCAGCCTATACTGATGGTGCCTTTTGCGGGCGCTTCAATATTGATTGCACTCCTCCTAGTGAAAACGGAATATCTTTGCAGGAATATTGTGGATAATGATTTCGTCGATAAAGTCATAAAGTGCTATATTGTCTTTTTTGTTGTTCTTTTCCTTCTTATGGGTTTTTGGTATTATGAGAAGGAGATTGTTCAGAATCGGCTAAGGTCGATGACCACTGCTATTGGCGCACAGCAGGCCCTTGTTGAGCTGATTTCGGAAAACACTGGAAAAAATGAAAGTGTTTTCGTTTATCCGCATAATCCCGAATTATACCTATTGAGCAAAAAAGGCCCGATAAGCCCTCAGGTATTCACTTATCCTCTAGGGTCGCTTTCGGAAGAAGAGGCAGAAAAATATATCTTTACCCCCATTAGGGAGGAGAAGCCCGAACTGGTAATTGTTAATTTCGGCAATGCGCCAAAGGATGTTGACCCGCTTATGCCTGAATTGATGGGAATTTTAAATGAGTCATATGGTGAGATGGAAAAAATCGGGGAGATTGTAGTCTACAAAAGAGTAGAGGAATGCTAAATGTTTTGCCAGTATCTTATCGCTGGTTTTTCCTTTCGAGTTTTTTTGTTTTGGGTTGTTTTTCCTTTTTGCCGAAAATTATGAGGGCTGCGATTCCTGCCAGAAGAAGGAGTGTCGCGCCCGCAATCATCGAGGCTATTCCTGAGTCGCTTGATGTTTCGAGTGATTCGAGTATGCTGTTTACTGTGTAGGGGATTTCTCCGGAAAGGGAGAGGGAGGAAGAGTAAAGGGAGGCATCGTATTTGTCTTTGCTGGAGGATATTTTTGCGCGCAGGGTGCGTATGGGGCCTGTTTCGCCGGGGTGCTTCTCCTCAAGCTGGTCAACTGCGGACTGGGCGACTGAGAGAGAGGCGGCCGCCTCCTGCTTAATGGATTCAAGTGAAATGAGAGTGGTGTTTGTTATTTTTTGGTATTCTAAGGTTAGCTCGTAAACGCGAGGATGGGTGTTTGGGTTTTCAAGTAAATAGTTTTCTTCTTCGTTCAGGTTTTCCTTTATTTTTGAGATTTCCTTCTCAATTGAGCCGGTTTCGCTTTTCAGGTCGCCGGGGGCATAGGGGAAGGTTATGTCCAGCTTTTCCGACTTTGCTTCCCTGTATTCGGTGGAGTATTTTGAATAGGTGGAGTCAAATTCGGAGGAGAGTATCTGGAAATCATAAATTTCTGAAAGGAGGGATTCTTTTAGTTCGGAGTGGAGAGTGGAGAGGCTGGCTTCAATAGAGGAAAGAGAGGATGAGGCGTTTGCCATCAGTGTTAATTGGTATTCCTCGTTTCCCTCTACCCGGGCTTCGCGGATTTCGGAAAGGAGCTGGCCGGTTTCCTGAATCTTGCGGTAAAGGGAGGGGTCGTCAAATTGGAGGGAGAGATAGGAGGATTTTGCTTCCGTGAAGCGCTCGTTGAGTGAGGAGATGGAATCGGAAAGAAGGGGGGCGACTCCCGGCTCGCAGTATGCCCTGGCCTCCCTTGTTGAGGAAAGGGAGGCGGAAAGCTCGCCCATGTCGCGCTGTGTTTTTGCTTCGGAAATCAGATTCTCGCATTCGCGCATTGAATTTGAAAGTGACGAGTATTCTTCAGGCAATTGGGCGGGAGGGATGAGGGAAAGGGTGGAGTTCAGCCGCTGAAGTGAGTTTTCCGCTTCAGATAACTCCATGGAAAGCTCTTCGGAAAGCATCCTGTTCTCCCTATTTATTTGGGAGAGATCTGCTTCTATTTCGAATAGGTTCCTGATGGCTTTTGAGTAGTCGCCAGACTGGATTTGGGCGTTTGCCTGAGAAAGGTCTTCGGAAAGTCCGGGGTTTTGTGATTCCTCCACTGCGGGCTGCAGGCGGGCGTGGAGGGATTCTGCAAATTCTTTTGAATTGTCAAGAGTATAGGAAACGCTGAAAGACGCATTGTCGCCCTTTCTTATTGACTGGAGCTCGAAGGAATAGGAAAAGCCCGCGGGAACCGATTGGTAATCGGAATCGGAAATGGTATGGGGGGAGAGTTCGGTAATTGAGAAGCTGTTGACTGAGGAATTGGAGGGGTCGAGCACCGAGAATTCCGGCTCTTCAAGGTTTAGTTTTATGTTTGAAATCGAGAGTAGGTAGGATACTTGGGCTTCGGTGCCGCTTGGGGTTACGGAAACCCCTGATTTTTCAATTTTGTAGGGGTTGTCGAGCATGTAGGAGAAGGTGAAGGAAGTTCTGCGATCGGGAACGTTTTTCAGCGCGATTTTCGCGTAATCGGAGGAGTTTTGCCTGAAGAAATATGAGTCCGGGGTGCGCTTGTTGTAAATTGCCGACGCGCCCCTTGCGCCGGAGGGAACCTCGAGTGTTGCGTAGAGGAGGGGGAAGTTTTCTTCTGAATCGATTTTTACCTCCCTTAGTATTTCCGCCCTTGAAGGGTTTAGGGAGAGAATATCCTCTTTGGCAGAAATGGTGGCTGCGGGGATGTACTGTTTTGAAAGGGTGAGGTAGTATGTGGCATGGGGGGAGACGTTTCTGAAGTAGAGGTATAAGTCGTTGCTTTTGGGCAGGGTGTCGTATATTTCATCTGATTTGTCTGAAATGTCGGACTGGTAGAATTTTCCGATGTCCAGTATCTTTGCCTGGAAATTGGAGGAAATGTTTACTGGGAGGTCGTTGTGAAGCAGGATTTGTGTTTTAACTGAAAGGGGGGAGTCGAGTTCCGGGGGTCCGGAAGTGGAGGTGAGTACCGTTGCGGAGGATGCCATCCTGTCCCCGATGAGTTGGGGCACGTTCTTGTTGAGTTTCTTTTCTATTGAAGAGTATTCGGAAGAGATGGATTTGTAATTGCCAACTGAGTTTTCAACTGAGAAAGAACCGAAACGAACGTATTGGGAATCTATTTCATTGAATTGGGTGTGGAGTTCGGGGAAATAGGTCCTAAGCGGATATAGTATGGAATGGATTTGGGTTCTTCTTGAGTCAAGGGAGGAATAGAGGGGTTGGAGAGCAGTAAATATTGATTTTTTTCTTGCTTCAATTTCACCGTTAAGCGCGGAGTAGGTCTCATGGCCGAAGTTGTCTTCATCAAGTATCTGTTTGTATCTTTCAAGCGCATTCTTTTCCTCAGTAAGTGAGATGCCGAGGTCTTTTTCGGCATTGCGTATTAGTGTCTCTAATCCAAGAACTTTGGATGTGAATTCGGAGTATTCCTCCCTTTCAAGAATTTCCTGCTCCGTTATCATGAGCTCGGAGTCAAGGCATTTTTCATAGGCGTCTGCAAGAAGCTCGAACCTGTTTCCCTTGTTCTGCTCACTGAGCGACTGCTGGTACGCGGAACCGGATAGTGCCAGGGTTTCAAGAGCATCGGTTTTTGCGTCGATTTCGGCCTGGGTGATGGGCTGGAATTGTTCGAGAACCTGTTCCTTTTCGGATATGCACTCGCTTGTTTTTTGTTCGGCGGAATGGAGGAGGAAGTCGGATTCGCCCGAAATATCTCCCATAAGCCCCAGAGCTTCACTTGATGATTGGAGGGAAAGGGAGGAAAGCCGGATTGATTCCGCAAGGTAGTTTTGGGTGTTTGGCGAGCCGCCAGTTTTCATAGCTTCCGAAAGAAGAAGTTCGGAATCCTGAAGCAGGGAGTGGGCAAGGGAAAAGCGCTCTGAAATTGTCCCCGTTTCGCCGAATGTCGTGAATTCTCCGGTGGGTTCTATGAAAAGATGGCTTTTGGAGTCGAATTTCCAGTAGGAGTTTTGTCCCATTGAAGAATATGTTTGTTTTGCTTCCTGCAGGGAAGCCTCTGCTTGTTCTGCTTTTCCGGCTGCCTCGGATTTCATGTTCTTAAGCGCGTTCCTGGCGGCGGCGTCCATTTCCAATAGCTCAACCACAAGGCCATGGTCACGATCCAGTTCAGAATTGAGTATGAGGGAGAGGAGATTTTCATTTTGGAAATGCGTGGTTTGGGTGCCGCTGCAGCCAACCAGCGAGGAATAGTCGCCAAGGGGGTTGAGAGGAATTGATGAGCAGTCCCCTTCGGTAGGGTAGTATGGGAGGTAGGGTTGGTCGTTTAAGTAACGGAACAATGTGTTTTTGGAAAGGAGTATCGAAGAATAAGTGAGAGTGGAGCGTGTGCCCTCTTGAGCTTGGGGGCCCTCGGAGATATAGTTTTTTAGCTCGTAATAATCCTGCTTTGCCTCCCCCGAATATTGGGGAGTTGGGGCGCCTGCTTTTTCAAGCTTCTGGAAGTCGTTGTAAAGTGCGGAACGCATGTGATTCACTGCTTTGTCGGAGTGTTCAAGCGAGGAAAAGGAGTAAGTCATTGTTGCTTTCCAAGCATCCCAATAGGACCAGGAGTACTCAAGAACTCCGGAGGCAGCCGCGGCACCGGTGATAACTGGGCCGGTAAGAAGGAACATGCCAGCATCGCCAATGTCCAAGCCGCTGAAAAATCCATTCAAAGTTGTTTTTTCGTAGGAAGAATAAGGGTTAATTGCGTTTTTCACCATTGCTCTTGCATACGAATAATTGGAGCGCGCGACCCGGTAATCGTGGTTGGCAAGCTCTATTTCGCGCAGCGCTTTTTGGAAATATGCATCTTTTTTGTATTCGTCACTACTACTTTGGAGCAGTTGAAGGAATTCTTCAGGGGAGATTATATCCACTTCTTCGAGCCCAAGCCGGTTAAGGGAGAGTATTGTTTCTGACGAAACATATGTCCTGTATCCCTCTATTTTGCTGGAAACAAGCGGGTTTTCGGTTTCCCAGTAATCATAATTCCAGTAATTTGGAAAATAAGTGGGCAGTGG
>CAYTXD010000091.1:360-5488 GCA_964441305.1 Microcaldota archaeon | reverse complement strand
GAGAAGGGGCTGAAGCTTTTTGTTGTTCTTGACGAGGCATGGAAAATAGCGCAGGATGAGAGGAGCGATGCAATAACAATTGTCAGGGAGGGGAGAAAGTACCAGTTCGCCCTAATAGTGGCTTCCCAGAACCCGACAGACGTAAATAAAGCGATAATCTCGAATGTCGGGACAATGTTTGTCATGCGCCTGCAATACAGGGAGTACAAGGACCATGTGCGCTCATCGCTTGGGTACAGCGATTTCATACAGGGGGAAATTGACAAGTTCGGAGTCGGGAACGCCGCGGTGAACATGGTTTTCGAGACAAAGGTTAAATTTCCCCAAACATTTCTGCTGCAGAAAATTGACGGGGAGGAGCCGTTGGTTGTTCTTACAATGAAGGTTGGTGATGAAATGGAGATAAGGTTTGAGAAGGAGGAGCTTTACAGAAAGTTCACCTCCCTTGGGCTGAACGACAAGCAGGTTGGAGAAGTCATCGGCCTGTTTGACGGGGGGCACAAGAAGGTGAATATACTTAGGATAATCGAGATGCTGGAGAGAATGGGTTACGCGAGGCCGATAATTGTTGCATTCCTAAGGGATATTGGGGTAATTGAAGAGGATGTGATTAAGCTGTTTTCAGTAATGCAGAAAAAGAAGATGGGAGTTGACGGGGACAAGATTTCAAGATTGGTGGTGAGGGGAGATGAAGAGTCAATCTAAAGAAAAGTGGTCGGGCAAGCCAAAGAAGCTGAAAAAGGAGGAGGACAGGGAAGTTGTGAGGGTTTTCTTTCCGGGAGAGAAGCTTGGGATGAGCGCCTACCTCGAGAAAAACCTGAATGACCTGGGGTTTGGGAAAGTAATCAAAAGGGAAGATGAAATCGTATTCAAAGTGGTGGAGAGCGAGGACTTGAAAAACAAGCCGCACCTGTACTTTCAATTTAATTTCAAGCCGGACGGGATAGAGCTGGAATATACAATTACCAAAGAAGTTAGCAGGAAAAAGAGGGAGCTGGACATTACCATGCTGCTTTTGGAGATAATGGTTGTGACTGAGGATTACATATTGAATTTCAAGAAATTTTACGAGCACCTGCTCAGTATTCTTGAGTCGGCAACCGAGTATGTTGACCCAAAGTATGATGCATTGAAGGCAAAGTACGATTCTCTGCTTGAGGAGATGAAATCAAATGACGCAAGGTACAAGGAAGCGATACTTGTGAGCGAAAAGAACAACAAATTGATTATTGAAACAGAGAAGCAGAACGAGATGTTGAGGGAAAGGGTGAAGAAGCTTGAGAGCATTGACGACGATGTTCTTTATGATGAAATAACAAGATGGATAAAAGCGCACGGAGGGATGATAAATATTGTTGATTTTGCAAATTCATACAATGTCCCCCCCTCGAGAGTCAAGATGGGATTGGATTATTTGATGAGGGGAGGATACATAAAGAGGGTGAACTGAGTGGAAGAAAAGCAGAAACTGGAATCAGAAATTGGGAAACTGGAGAAGAGAAAGGAGGAGCTGGAGAAAAAAATCAAGGTTGACAGCGAATATATAATAGCAAGAAAGAACCTCCACCAGATGGCAGATGAGAGAATCAAAGAGCTTGAGGGGAAGGAGGAAAAACTGAGAGAGAAAATAAAGGACATGGAACTTGCCTGCGAGAGGGGGGACGAGTTTGAGAAGAGCATAAGAGAGCTGAAAAAGCGGCTCAGGGAAATTGAAATGGAAAACGAGGACTTGAGGGAAAAGCTTGATGCAAAGATTAAGAAGTCGGGCCGAATTGAAAAGGAGAAAAAGGAATATGAAAAGTCAAGGTGGAAGCTGGAAGAAACAATAAAGGGATACGAGAAAGAAATTGCAAAGGCGAGGGAAAAGGGCAATTATGCGGAGCAGCTTCTTGAAAAGAATGGGGAGGTTGAAACCCTGAGAAAGCAGCTGAAGGAAAAGGAAGAAATGCTTTCAAAAGGCAAGCATGAGATTGCCAAGCTGAAGGATTACGCCGAAAAAAACGGGGATGTTGAAAGTGAGGATTCGAAATACAAAAAGAGGATGCAGGAGCTTGAGAGGAAGCTGGAAGAAAAAGGGAAGGTTGAGTCCGAGAACATTCGGCTGAGGGAAATGATTGCGGAGAGGGAGAGTTCAATTGAGCGGCTCAGAAAATCCTCGGAAAGAGCAAAAAGGTACAAGGAAATGGTTGAAGAGTTGAGGGAAGAGGTCGCAAAGCTGGCATCCAAAAAGGGAAGCCCAAAAAAAGTGAGGGAACTACTGCAGGATGCATCCATAGTTGAATCCCAAATGGAAGGGGAGCAAAACAGCGGGAGTGGGGGGGAGGAGATGGCATTTGCAATATCTGCCCCGTTTGAATCAAAATATGAATACAGGGTGCTCAAGGACCCCGAGGGGGGGATGGTGTCGATACTGAAAAGGGCAATAGGCAAAACATGACTTGCCAATTCGCCCCAAATATTTGCAGTATTTTAAAAAGATTGCTGCAGATTGATAGATGGGTGGTGCAATGAAGCAGATAACAGTCGCGGTTGAGAACAAAGTTGGTGCATTGGCAGATGTTTGCGAGCTGCTTGGAAATGTGGGCGTGAATATGGAAAGCATATCCGCCCAGGGTGAAGGCAACAGGGGAGTCATAAGAATAGTGACTACTGATGACACTACCGCAAAAAAGATTCTGGAGAAATCCGGATATAACGTTTCTGTTGGGGACATAGAAACTTTTGAGGTAAAGGACAGGCCTGGAGAGCTAGCAAAGGCAACAAGGAAGCTTGCAAAGGATGGGACTGATGTTGAATGCATATACCTTCTCAGAAAACAGGGAGATGTTGGGGAATTTGCGGTAAAAACATACAAAAGGAAAAAGGGCTAGCTGTTATTCCACATCCCTTGTTTTTTCCTTTTCCTTTCTCTGGGCAAGGAATTCGTACGCCTTTATTGACTCATTTATCGTAAGAACCGCGTACAGCATCGTAAGAGCGAAAAGGAGATCCGCAATGCTTATGGCTGGAAGCCACGGAAAATCCCCGAATATACCAAAAGCGCTGGCTGCCCTCATCATCTGGACTAATGCATATATTGCCGTAGCGGAAAAAAGAACCTTGTAGGTTTTCCCCATGCTTTTTCCTTTTGTTTTTGCGGCAACACCATACATGAATCCAACAAGTGAAGCGCCAACAACAATATTCACTAAGGAAATTGCAAGCGTAAGAAGCGAATGCATCTCTTCTGCCATGGAACGATAAGGCAAAAGGGTTTATTAAAACTATTGGGGTAAAGGTTTTGTGATTTTATGGCAGTTTCACCGCTTGATGGAAGGTACAGGACTAAGATGAATGATGTTTTCGAGGAGAATAACAAGCTGAGGAAATGGATGGATGTTGAAATAGCACTTCTCAAAGCGCATGTAAAAGCAGGGAATGTCCCAAAGAAAGCGGCAGAGGAAGTTGAGAAGGCGAGCAAAAAGGTGGAGCTTTCAAGGGTAAAGGAAATCGAGGCAGAGATACACCATGACCTGATGGCAATGGTGAGGGCCCTTGCGGAAAAGAGCGGAGAATACGGGGGGTACATACATTACGGGGCTACTTCCTACGACATAGAGGATACTGCAACTGCGCTCATTTTTATGGAGGCAATTGAGCTTCTGGAAAAGAGAGTGGAAAAGCATATGGAAGTTTTGAAGAAATTGGCCCTTGATAAAATTGGCCTGGTTTGCATTGGCAGAACTCATGGGCAACATGCGGTGCCTACAACATATGGAATGAAGTTTGCAATTTACTACAAGGAGATGGAAAGGCATTTGGAAAGATTGGGAGAGGCAAAGAAGAGAATTTATGTTGGGAAGATGAGCGGCGCAACTGGCACGATGGCAAGCTTGAAGGGAAAGGGAAAAATGATTCAAGAGGAAGTTATGAAAGAATTGGGAATGGAGGCGGCCCCTGTATCCAACCAGGTTATACAGAGGGACAGGCATGCGGAAATTTTGTTTATTGTTTCGCTGGTTTCGGGCACTCTGGAAAAAATGGCAAAGGAAATCAGGAATTTGCAGAGAAATGAAGTGATGGAAGTTGCGGAGCCGTTCAAGAAAAAGCAGGTGGGAAGCTCAACAATGCCCCACAAGAGGAACCCCCACAAAAGCGAGAGGATTTGCTCGCTTGCAAGGGTGGTACGCGCGAATGTCCAAACAGCATTGGAGAATATTCCCCTCGAGCATGAAAGAGACCTTACAAACAGCGCAAATGAAAGGTACATTTTTGGGGAAAGTTTTGTCACATGCGACTACATGCTAAAGCAGTCAATATCCCTTTTTGAGGGGCTGGAGTTTTTCCCGGGGAATATTGAGAGGAACTTGAAAATGGACAATGGGCTGATTATGGCAGAGCGCGTTATGATGGCGCTTACTGAAAAGGGCATGGGCAGGCAGGAGGCACACGAGCTTGTGCGCGAGTCAAGCCATGAAGCTTTCAAGAAAAAAGTGCACCTTAAGGAGATTTTAGGGGGGAAGGAAAAAGTAAAGGAGCTTATTGATGAAAAAGAGCTTAGTGAGCTTTTTGATGAGGAGAGTTATGTTGGAGAGGCAGAAAGGATAGTCAGGGAAGCAGTAAGCTGATTATCTTGAAAGTTCAATTGCCCTTAGCGAGTCAGGTAAGCTGGCAGACTGGAGGGAGGACCATTCCAAATGCGCAGTATAGTTGCAGTATTTTGTTCCCTCCCGCAGAATCAGCTCATTCCTGTAGTTCTCAAGCATATCCGGCTCATCACCAAATTGGAGGGGCTGGAAGATATATATGTCAATCCTGGTTCCATTCATCGAGAACCAGGTTGCTTTTTCAAACTGCCTAATCCTGTTCAGCCTCCCTTCTATCCTTCCTTCTGAATTGTAAATTTCAATATCTGCCTTAGGCACCCCGTCCGCATCCCTTCGGAAGCTTGTTACTTTTATTTCATATCCCTTGTAAATATATTCCTGCCTTCTTATCTCCTCCAGCACTATCCTGCCTTGCGCAAGCTTTACGTATCCTCCTGTGTCGGTACATATTTTCAGCTTGGCTGCCGAGCGGTTCTGCTGGTAGGAGAATTCGGTTTCAAGAAGATGTATTTCGATTCCTGGCAGTGAGCCGAATTTCTTGC
>CAYTXD010000091.1:0-350 GCA_964441305.1 Microcaldota archaeon | reverse complement strand
TGCGGACCATCGCCTCAGGCACCAATACCTCTTCGTAAATTTCCCCTCCCCCGCCTATTTTGAGGGTTGCAATGCTGGGGGAGGCAGGGGAAGGAGAAGGCAGGACATTGGAGAGGGTTATATTGTACCCGCCAAGCTGAACAGGAATGCCTGGTCGCAGGTAATAGAAATCTTTTGGAATGCAGTAGGGGGTTTGTATTTCTGTTATGTACCAGTCATCCCCCATGAATTTTACCGGTGCAAGCTTTATGCTATGCAGTATGCCAGGCAGAAATTGGGCTTCATAGCCTTCTGGGGAAAGGGTTTCCGTTTCAGAATAAGTGAAGCCGTTATCCGAAGTTCCGGAATAG
>CAYTXD010000090.1:4226-5534 GCA_964441305.1 Microcaldota archaeon | reverse complement strand
CATCTCTTTCATTCAACATTTCCAATATTGGCGATGCAGGTTTAAACGTTTCCATTTCCTCCGGAAATTCTGTTTCAGTTGGCAACAGCTCTTTTTCGATTTCATCAGGAGAAAACAAATCCATGACTGCAACGCTCCACACCCTAAAGGACTGGGCAGGCAGAATTAACATTACCGCAGGCCCTGAAACATATGCAATTACCTGGAGCTCTGTTCAGGATATTCCAACCATTTCATTCATCTCCCCCTCACCGGTAAACAACTCTGAAGTTTCAGGGATCGTCTCGCTCAACGCATCTTCAAAAAGTTTTGACAATGTGACGAATATGACTTTCTATTTGAACGGAACCCCTCTTTCAGGGCCTCCATCGTGCTCAAGTTCCTCATATTCAACTTCATGCTCGCATTCATGGAACACAAGCTCGCTTGAGCCTGGAACTTATGAAGTCAGTGTTGTTTCATTCAATTCTTTGGGGAATTCAAATTCCGAAGCTATGCAGCTTTCAGTACCAGAGCCAACTTCAACGGTCATAGGAAATGCAAGCTCAATAATTACCAATATTCCCAACCTCAACATTACTGTAAACGGCTCAACAGACCTGGAGCAAAATTTCTCGGGAGCTCTTTCAGTGGAAATTTTCAATGCCACTGAATCTTTCCTTGAGTTTTACTGGAATTTCTCTTCCAGCGACCTGAATCTTTCTTCAATAAACATCACCATACAGGAACCTGGAGATTCTTTCGGCTCTTCGCTGGTTGTCGGGCTGGACCTCGCGTCTTATGGGCTTAACAAGTCTGCCTATGTTTCAATTTTAAACAGCTCTAATATAGTGTGTGCGAAAGATGCGCAAATAAGCGGCATCTCTGAAATTTCTTCCAACTGCTCCGGAGCGAACGAATATCCGATGGCATGCCCAGGCACAAATGCCGTCTACTCATGCTCAATTTCAGGAGAAAAATACCTTGTTTCAGGACTTAGCCATTCGGGCGTTCTTGAAACCCAGGACACGGTGCCCCCTGAAATTTCAATAATCTCTCCGGAAGATGCAATTTACAATACGTCCACTTTATTGGTAAATATATCAGCATCGGACGATATTGAACTTCACGAAATCTGGTTCAACTGGAATTCAACAAATGAAACGTATGAGGCGACGACAAACATCACCTTCAATGAGGGCTCAAACACGCTGCACGCATGGGCAAACGATACTTCGGGAAATACAAATTACACGAACGTGACTTTTACTGTTGACACAACTCCCCCAACCTGGAACCCAACCCCTTCAAACCAGTCCGTTGGATACG
>CAYTXD010000090.1:0-4126 GCA_964441305.1 Microcaldota archaeon | reverse complement strand
AAACCAAGTATCCGAATTGGGAACTCCATTCTCCTACCAACTAAACGCAACAGACATCCAATCAATAACATACTCAATTAACGACACAACAAACTTCCAAATCAACCCATCAACAGGCCTAATCCAAAACAACACATACCTAAGCATGGGAATTTACTTCCTGCAGATAACCGCACAAGATGCATCTGCAAACAGCATTTCCCAATCAATAAACATAACTGTGCAGGACACAACTCCCCCAACCTGGAACCCAACCCCTTCAAACCAGTCCGTTGGATACGGGGAAGCATTCTCCTACCAACTAAACGCAACAGACCTCCAATCAATAACATACTCAATTAACGACACAACAAACTTCCAAATCAACCCATCAACAGGCCTAATACAAAACAACACCCTTCTCCAGTTGGGCACCTACTCCATGCAGGCAACCGCAACAGACGCATCCTCAAACAGCATTTCATCGCAGTTCAGCGTCACTGTCGAATCTCCCCCTGCCCCTCCTCCCTCCAGCTTATACATTTCCATTAATTCAGGAGCTGATTACACTGATTCAGCTTCAGTGAACCTGACTCTTTTTGCAATGAATGCATCCCAGTGCAGGTTCAGCAATGACGGAATCAACTATTCCGCTTATGAAAATTATTCAACTTTCAAGGCATGGGAGCTTTTGCCTGGAGATGGAAACAAATCTGTTTACTACCAATGCAGAAATTCCATTGGAAATGAGTCGGGTGCAGTTTATGATTCCATAATTCTTTTGTCAGCCCCTCTTTATCCCCCCGCAAACCTCTCAGTTTCAGCAACACAGGCAAACGAAGCTTCATTAACATGGGTTCTATCCCCCTCCCAAAGTGTAATCCAATATAATATATATTCCGCAACAGCCCCCGGCTCGCAGGACTTCTCCTCTCCGGTTGCAACTGTTCCGTCAACTGCAAATAGCTGGACTTCAGGTTCTCTTGCGGACGGAAACTATTACTACGTTGTCCGGGCGCAGAACCCTGTCACGATAGAAAGCAACTCCAACGAGGTTTCCTTAAAAATAGATACGGCTCCCCCGCTAAGAAGCGACAGGTATCCCTTGCTTGGAAGTGTCTTCAACTCCACGGATGTGACAATAAGCATGAAAACAAATGAGCCGTCAAACTGCAAATACGGCGAAACTTCCGGAACTGCATATTCATCAATGGCATCCCAGTTAACTCCATCTTCAAATGCCCTCTCGCACTCGGTTCTTCTTTCATCGCTTTCACAGGGAAGCCATGCATACTATATTCGATGCAGCGATTCAAGGGGAAATGCAAACACCGACGATTATGAAATCAGCTTTACAATAAACACAACTCTGCCGGATTCTGCACCCCCTGTATTATCCAACCGTTCGCCTGCAACCGGGGCAAAGCTTTCATTCAACACAACCTCGACTTCAATGAGCATAAACACAGATGAGCTTTCCAGCTGCAGGTACAACGAATCAAGCATGCCCTACTCTTCAATGGGCCCTGGAACAACAACTTCAACCGGCACATCCCATTCATGGTTGCTTTCAGGCCTGGCAAGCGGAAATACATATCCTTATTACATAAGGTGCATGGATACTTCAGGCAATAATAATTCTGATGATTTTATTGTTAACTTTTCAATTTCCCAGCTTTACCAAAACTCTTCAGTGGACACTATTGCATATGAGGATACAGACATAAACTCAACAGGGGTTGCCGATGCCATGGTAACTTTGGTTACCAACGAGTCCGTTTCCGGAGCTTCAATAAATATCTCCACAACCTCTTTGGATTCCGGTGCAACAGGAACAATGAGCGTGAATGGCTTCAAATCGGTTTCAATTGAAATGTCCCCCGAGCTCTCGTCCGCAATACACTCAATTTTGATAAAGGTTTATTATACCGATGAAGAGCTTATCGAGGCAGGAATAACTGAAGAAAGCGCCCTTTCAATCCATTACCGCAACGAATCCTCCGGCGAGTGGGAAAAGCTTGACACTTCAATGGACTGGGTTATTGCCACTGGCGTGAACACCCCTGAAAATTATGTATGGGCCGAAGTGACCCATGCAAGCACCTATTCAATTGCCTCGTTAACAGGGGAAGGGGGGGCGTGCATACACGATTCAGACTGCATTTCAGGCTATTGCAGGAGCGATTATGACGGAGGGAAATTCTGCGCAATGGATTCTGTTTCCTGCGTCCACGGGGATGCGTTCGCATCGCAATTCTCCCACGGAACAGCAACATGCTATTCAGGGAATGTAAAAACCTGCGCTTCAGGCATTTGGCAGACTACAACCTGTTCATATGAATGCTCCGGAGGGGTTTGCATTTCAGCTCCCGCTTCCCCTTCGACTTCTCCCTCCTCGAGCCCAAGGCAGGCAAGAACCCCTCCTTTGGCAATTTCCACCTCAGGTGATTGCGCGGGAAGCACTTATTCTTTGCGCGTAACTTCTGCAGGAATGCCCGTTTCTTCAGCAAGCATTGAAATAACCTCTGAAAACTCTGTTTCTTTCTATACTACAGGCAGCGATGGAATTGTGAGCTTTGTTCCTGCTTCTCCTGGCACATATTCAATAACTGCAAGGAAATCAGGCTACGCCCTCGCCTCACACCAATTTACTGTTTCTGAGTGCGCAGTCCAGCCTCCTACAGAAGAGCCTGGAGAGGAAGATGAAGCAACCCAGCCAATTCCCGAGCCCCAGCCAGAATGCACTGCAAACACAGACTGCTCTGCAGGAATGCACTGCGTAAACAACAAATGCGTTCCAAAGCCCGAATGCCTTTCCTCCTCTGACTGCCCAACCGACGAAACCTGCATCTCAAACAAATGCGTTTCGGTCGAATGCGAATGCGGATATGTCCAGGACCATATGTGCATGCATTACGAATGCTGTTTTGACGGGGACTGCGGCCCTGGAAAAGAATGCATAGGCCATGAATGCACCTCCATTCCAATACAGGAGGCAACTGAAGCTGAAAATGCCATTTCCCAACTCTCCTCAAAAGTGCAGGAGCTCAGGGAAAAAGGCAAAGAAACCGGCTCCATGGAAACGATGCTTGAGCAGATGGGCATAGCATATGCAGATAAGGATTACGAGCAGGTGCTTTCAATTTACTCGCAAGCGATTTCGGAAGCTGAGCGCATTGAAGAAAAGGACGGTCTTGGAGGCATCTTGCCCATTGCAATTGCAGTGCTTGTGTTCGGGGTGGCCGCGTATATATTATACAAAAAATTGAGCGCAGGGTCAAAGCCAAAAGAACCTCTCGCATTCCCTCCTGAAACTTCTGAAAAGATAACTCCCCCTTCAGAGCCTAGCCAAGCTGGCAAAAATTCAAAAATTCCAAAACCTTCTTCAGGGCAACCAGAAGAGAAAAGCCCAAAAGTGCCTAAAGATCTGGACAAGCCCTCGATGTTCAGCTGATTTGCAGTAATTCATTTAAGCCGCCATAATAAAAAATAAGAAAAAGGAAAGCTATTCGCTTCCTTTGAACCTGAACCTTGAGCGAATTTCCTTTCCAACCTGCTCAACAGGATGCTTCATCCCCTCTTCCTTCATCTGCTTGAACTTTGGCATTCCTGCCTCATACTCCGCAACCCATTCCTTTGCGAACTCGCCGCTCTTAATTTCCTGCAATATTTCCTTCATTGCTTTCTTTGACTCCTCACCTATAACTCTCGGGCCCCTTGTCCTGCCACCGTACCTTGCGGTTTCGCTTACCCCTTCCCACATGTACTCCAGCCCTCCTTTCTGCACCAAGTCAACAATAAGCTTCAGCTCATGGAGCACTTCAAAATATGCAACCTCGGGAGGGAACCCGTCTTCTACAAGGGTCTCAAATCCCGCTTTCACAAGCTCCGCAGTACCTCCGCAAAGGACTGCCTGCTCGCCGAACAAATCGCTGTATGTCTCTTCGTTGAATGAGCACTCAAAAACCCCCGCCCTTGTAAGGCCCATGCCTTTTGCAAGAGCAAGCGCAATCTCTTTTGCCTTCCCGCTCTTGTCCTGGTGGATTGCAACAAGGCCAGGCACTCCGAAACCCTCAAGGAAAACTTCCCTCACCCTCTTTCCAGGGCCTTTTGGGGCAATCATTATCACATCCACATTTTCTGGCGG
>CAYTXD010000089.1:0-5598 GCA_964441305.1 Microcaldota archaeon | reverse complement strand
TTCAGTACTTATTGAAGCAGTAAAAATAATTAATGAGATGAACATTAAAGATCAAAACAGAGACACGAAAGGAGATATTTACGAACATCTACTTTCAGAATTAACTACTGCAGGTAAAAATGGACAATTTAGAACTCCAAGACACATAATCAGGATGATGGTTGAACTAACTCAGCCTAAATTTGGAGAAACAATATGCGACCCTGCGTGTGGAACTGCAGGTTTCCTAGTTAATGCATTCGAGTATATTCTGAAATCCAATACTTCTAAGGATTTGATAAAAAAAGATGAACAAGGTAGTGAATCTGGTTTTATAGGTAATAAACTCAATTCAAATCAACATGAAATACTCAAAAAGGAGACTATTTACGGATACGATAACGATCCTACAATGGTCAGATTGTCTTTGATGAATCTTATGATGCACGGTATAACAAGACCAAATATAAGACAAATGAATGTTGTTTCAAACAGATATAAAGAATCAAATTACTATGATATTATACTCGCCAATCCTCCCTTTAAGGGAAGTATTGATGAATCAGAACTAAGTGATCAATTCACGATAAAAGCAAAGAAAACAGAAATACTCTTTCTTGAGTTAATGCACAGGTTACTACATAACGGAGGAAAATGCTCAGTAATCGTTCCAGATGGAATTCTTTTTGGTTCAACTAAAGCACACAAAAAAGTAAGACAACTTTTACTGGAACAATGTAGAATGGATGCAGTCATCGCCATGCCTTCAGGTGTTTTCAAACCTTATGCAGGGGTTTCTACTGCAGTATTGCTATTTACCAAAGGCGAACCTACTGAAAAAGTGTGGTTTTACAATATGGAATCAGATGGTTATTCTTTAGATGATAAAAGAATTTTTATTGATGGAAAAGGAGATATTCCAGACATAATTGAGAAATTCAGAAAGAGAAATGATGAAGAGAATAATGATCGCAAGCAAAAAAGTTTTTTCGTACCCTTTGATGAGATAAAGAAGAACGGATATGATCTGAGTATTTCCAAATACAAGGAAATTGAATATGAAGAGTTTAAGTATGAAAAACCAGAAGTTATAAAGAAAAAAATTCTTGAACTTGAAAATAAAATTATTGAAGGACTTAATGAATTGGACGTTTAAACTAAAATGACAAATTACACTGAAACTGTTAGACTATGATGTCCTGATAATTAATGCTTCACCTTCTTCAACAAAACCGGCTCTCCTTTCAAATTCCCCTTTTTATCCAGCTCAATATCAAACCCATATGGGACTTCCCCCAGCTTCTCCTTTAATTTACCTTCAAAATCCTTCGGGAGAGTAATTACAAGCGAATAATACTTTCCGGACGGCCTTCTTTGCAGCTTAACTATTGCCATAAAATCCCCTTTAATGCATTAATAGCTTCAATGCAGAAAAGCATTTAAACTTTAATTTTCCATGCATTACTGCATTAATGCATAAATAGAGGTGAACAACATGGAATACACCAACACTGGGTTTTTCCTTCTGGTTTTGTTTATCATTGTGGCAGCTGCCTGCATTTACCTTATGTTCATTGATACTGCCTACAAGGAGAAAGAGCAGGAGGAGGAAGTGGAGCTTGGCATTTGTGAGGAAAGTTGTGATTGGGAGGGAGAGTGCGTTGAGAGGTATTGTGTTCAAAGAGTTAATTAATTCACAAATTGTTTCACAGTTCTAACGAAAGGTTTCACTTTTCTAATGAGCAACTCTATCTCCAACCTGTTTAGAATTTCAGTTGTCGCGTTATCACATGCATCTGCAAAATCCCGTTTTCTCCTTAAATTGTCATCAGTTATAAATGTGGCGGAAGATATTGGCATCGATTTACAAAAAATAACTGAATTTACTATATGGTCGTTGTCTTTTCTGTCTTTTTCTTCTTCAATAGGAAAAATATTCTCTAATTTTTTCTTAAGTGATTTAATTCTCTTAGCATTGTCCTCTTTTACTTTTTTGATTTCCTGAGCATACTGCCTGCAATCATATAATCTTTCTTCCAGTATGTCACGCTTGTCCTTAAATTCTTTGAATATTTCATATATCTTTTGCGTTAATTTTACTTTGTCTATCTCTGCAGCATCCTCGATTATATGATTCATTTGGCCAATTACCATTCGTTGGCTTGGGTAAACTGACTTTTCATCCAAATCTTTAACCCTATCCTTTAATTCACTTACAGTTTGAGAATCATTAACCAAATTTACTACATCTTCTATTGTTCTGTTTATATTACCCTCATCCAAAATCTGTTCAAACTCTCCGGCAACACTTTTGACCAGATATCCCTGAAGATTCCCATTTCTTTTTGTAAGGCCAAATAAAAAATCTGCATCTTCAAATTTATCCTTCTCAAATTCATTAAAATACGCCAAAAGAACATTTGTATCAGGAAAATAATGGTATCTGTTCAATCTTTAACGCCTCTAGTAAACCATAGAACGAGCCAATAATCTCGAAGCTTGTTTTGTTTCTTCCTCAAGAGACTTATATGTTTTTTTATTTTGATTTTTTAATGCTCTTTCAAACTTTCTAGTAACCATTAACAAGGAAGTCATTGCGTACGTGTAGTTAATCGAGCCTATATTTAAAGTGGAGAAGAATTTTTTTAGCGTTAATAGTGCTTCTACTGTAATTCTTTGCCGTTCAATATTTTTTTCATTTTTTATCTGTTCTTCAATTCGTTTGTCTATGTCTGCAGATATCTGGTGTTTGGATTTTTGGATATCCTTCCATTTGTAGCTATTAATAACAGCAAATACGAAGTATGCTGCAATCATTATTGGAATCAGATATATTATTTCCGACAAATTCAGTAAAATGAATGCAAGATAAGAAACCAGAAGCATGTTAAGTAAATAAACAAATGCCATTGAAATTACGATTAACTTAGGGTTTGATCTCCTATTTTTGTAGTATTCACTAAAAATTATCAGAGTAACGTGTGAGAGAAATTTACTGGGCAGAAGCAACAATGTAAAGACGTCGACAATGTCAGATAAAAATGTATCACTAAATCTAAGTGTTGGAAAATCAGTTGTCGACGGATAAGAAATAGGGAATATCGAGTACGTTGCGTTTTCATGTAGCATATTGATACCTTTTTCAATATTTTCAATGTAGTAGTCTATATTATTTTCTATATGGTTATCATATAAACTATTATCTTTAATATTTAATGGTATTGTCAACATCAGCTTAACATACCTTTAAAAACCTTTGTTAATATAATGTTAACCATTCTGTTAATGTGTTATTAACATGTTAACGCGTCTACGTAAAAATGGTGTTTAAAATGACTGAAAGAATTGTAATAGTCCGCCGCCGCGGGATTGTGGCAAGGCCTTCGCGCACGCGCGCAATGGAGGGGGAAATCGACCCATTCATACAGCTGTGCAAAGCCCTAAGGATTGTTTCAAGCCGCGATATTGACGATACTGCCGCGCGCGTATTTAAGACTGTTTTGCAGTCAGCGCGGGAAAGTGACGAATTTGGAAGCACAAACCTTTCGCGCGAAGCAGGCCTTAATAGAATTACAGTCATTCATCACTTAAAGAGATTGATGGATGCAGGAATAATAGAGCGAGGGGAGTCAAAATACAAGCTAAAATATTCTTCACTAACAGATTTGGTGCGCGATGTGAGGAAGAATACACTGGAGTCTTTGGATAAATTGGAAGAAACAGCAAGAGAGCTTGACGAGAATATGGGAATAGAATTTCCAGGAGAGCTTGATGAAGAGGAGAAAAAAAGAAAAAAGCACCCAAAAAGCGTGAAAATAAAGATAGAGTAGTGGTTTCTATGGAAGAAAATGAAAAAGAGCATAATGTGAAAGTTGAAGAGGATGAGAAAGGAAAGGAGAATGTAGAAGTTGAAGAAGATGAAGGGAAAGTGGAAGATAACGCAGAAATCATTGGAGAGGATGAAAAATTCTTCCCAAAGCATGAGGATGAAAAGATGCTAAATGAGCCGGAATCCGCGCATGAAAAGCTAATACCCCACGAGGAGGTAAAGCTCCTAAAAGAGGATTTGGAGGACCAGATAACCCGGCTTCGCGCGGAGTTTGACAATTTCAGGAGAAGGAGCGAAGAGGACAGGAAAAGAATAGTGGAAGGGGCAAATTACGAGCTCCTTAAGGAAATTATTGGAGTAATGGATGAGTTTGACTCTGCAATTGAAATGGACGAGGAAACCAGCGAGGGAGTGAAAATGATTAGGAAAAACCTCGCAAAAGTGCTTGAAAAAAACGGCGCAAAAGAAATGCAATTAAAGCAAGGGGACTGGTTTGACCCAATATATCATGAGGCAGTGGAAAAAGTCCAAAGCGATTTGGAAGATGGAAAAATAGTCAAAATAGTAAAGAAGGGATACATGTTCAGGGACGGCGTGCTAAGGCATGCCAAAGTGAGCGTATCCAAAGGAAATGAGTGAATAGTAAATAATATTTGTGAATAGAGGTGAGAACTATGGCAGAAGAAGAAAAGAAAGCACAGGAAAATGAAGAAAAAAAAGAGACAAAAACAAAAAAGGAAAAAATAATCGGAATTGACTTGGGAACATCCAATTCCGCAGCAGCAATACTGGAAGGCGGAAGGCCGGCAATCATTCCAAGCGCAGAAGGAGTGACCCAATACGGAAAGGCATTCCCCTCATATGTTGCATTTACAACTGACGGGAAAAGGCTAGTTGGCGAGCCTGCAAAAAGGCAGTCAGTCACAAACCCTGAAGGAACATCCCATGCATTCAAAAGAAAGATGGGAAAAGACGAAAAAATCAAGCTGCAGGGAAAAGAGTACAGGCCCCAGGAGCTTTCCGCATTCCTTCTCCAAAAGATTAAGCAGGATGCGGGAAATTTTGCAGGGGAAGAAATAAACAAGGCAGTAATTACGGTTCCCGCCTATTTTGATGACAACCAAAGGCAGGCAACTAAAGATGCAGGGGAAATTGCAGGCCTGGAAGTAGTAAGGTTAGTTAATGAGCCGACATCTGCATGCTTGGCGTATGGGCTGGACAAGGCTGACCAGGATTTGAGCATCCTGGTGTTTGACTTTGGGGGCGGAACCTTAGACTGCACTGTAATGGAGTTTGGGGGAAACGTTTTCGAAGTAAAGGCAACAAGCGGAGACACAAATTTAGGGGGCACCGACATGGATATTGCGGTGCTTGAGCATTTGAAGCAGGTGCTAAAGGAAAAAGAGGGAGTGGACATAACAGGAGACAGGCAGGCAGAGGAGAGGCTGGTGGATGCCGCAGAAAAGGCAAAAATCGAGCTATCCACAACAATAAACACTGAAATCAACCTGCCATTCCTCACCCAAAAGGACGGAAAGCCGGTAAACTTCAGCTACACCCTGACAAGGGCAAAGCTTGAGGAGCTGGTAAGGCCAATAGTTGACAAATGCAAATCCTCAGTGGACCAGGCAATAAAGGATGCAAAGCTCTCAAAGGATGAGATAAACAAGGTAATCCTCATTGGAGGGCCCACAAGGATGCCAATAGTCCAGAAATTCATAGAAGACTACATAGGAAGGCCTCCGGAGAGGGGAATAGACCCAATGGAAGCTGTTGCAAAAGGCGCGGCA
>CAYTXD010000088.1:0-5614 GCA_964441305.1 Microcaldota archaeon | reverse complement strand
GGGACTTGAAGAAAATGAGCCCAAAGTATTTGCGGGGCACGGAAGTCAAGGGGTACGGCAATTCACTTTTCGTCGGGTTTGGAGTTCCCATACCTATGCTCAATGAGAAAATTGCAAAAAAAACAGCAGTTCGCGATGAGGATATTGAAACAAATCTTCTTGACTACTCGATGGAAAGCAGGAACAGGCCTTCCCTTAAAAAAGTGAATTACAAGGAGCTGAGAAGCGGGAAAGTGGAGGTAAATGGCGAGGAGGCAGTAAGCTCATCAATTTCCTCATTCAACCGCTCCAGGGAGATTGCAATTGAACTTAAGAAATGGATTGAAAAGGGGGATTTCATTCTTTCCGGCCCAGTGGAGCGGCTAAGAAGCAGGGGGCCCGGCCCGGGGCCTATGAAGCACCCGCTTAGAATTGTGGGGGAGTTCATGGAGAAGCAGAAAACCTGCACTGAAGATTTCAGCATAAAGGAGGCAGCAAAGATGCTTGTGGATGAGGACATGAACCATATTGTCGTGGTAAACAGGAAAAATGAGGTTGAGGGGATTCTCACCTCCTGGGACATAAGCAGTTCGGTGCTCAAGGATGCGGAAAAGGTAAGCGAGATAATGAGCAGGAATGTGATTACCGCAAGAAAGGACGAGAATATTGAGACCGCGGTGAAAAGGTTGGAGGAGAAAAACATTTCCGCACTACCTGTGATTGATGATAAAAGGAAATTCATAGGCATAGTGACTGCGGAAGGGCTTGCAAAGCTAATAGCCAAAAGGTGATATCATGGTCAGAAGAATACAAGTATTGTTTGAGTCCCGGCTTATCCACAAGCCGATAATATCAAATACAATATTGGAAACCGGAACGGTATTCAACATAATAAAGAGTGATGTTACTGGAGAGCACGGTGAGCTTATTGGCGAGATTGAGGACGAGGGGAAGGCGAATGAGTTCATAAAGATACTCAAGAAGAGCGGGGCAAAAGTGACAGAGATTGAGGCGCTGATAAAGCAGGAGGACAGCTGCGTTGACTGCGGCTTGTGCGTTTCCCTGTGCCCCACAGGAGCGATATATTTTGATGAAGAGCAAAAGGTGAAATATGACTTGAAGAAATGCATTGCCTGCAGGGCGTGCGTAAGAAACTGCCCGGTGAAGGCAGTCAAGTATTTGGGTGAGTGAATTCATAATTGAGAAGCGCCTTTTGCTCAATGACTCGAATATTCTATTGAAAACGGACAGCGAACGCGCGGTTAAGGAGGCGGGGGGCGAGCTTGCGCTTCAGCGCTCAAAACTGGAAAGCTATTTGGAAAAGGACCCAGAGTTTCAAACTTCGCTTGAGCCGTATGCCGCGGGGGATGATGCGCCGGAAATTGCAAAACTTTTGGAAACGAGCGCAAGAGCCGCGGGAACAGTGGGTCCAATGGCTGCTGTTGCAGGCACCTTTTCAGAACTGATTTTGAAAAGGATGCTTAAAGCGGGCGCGAAATATGCGGTAGTTGAAAACGGGGGGGACATTGCGATGAAAGTAAACAGGGAGGCAAGGGTTTCCGTTTATGCAGGCAAGTCAGGGTTTTCGGAAAAGATAGGATTTCTGGTAAAGGCGGAGGAAACGCCTCTTGGAATATGCACAAGCGCGGGAACAGTGGGGCATTCCATTTCTTTTGGGAAGGCGGACGCGGTCGTTGCATTCCATGAAAGCGCGTCTGTTGCAGATGCGTGCGCAACTGCAATTGCAAATGAGGTTGGGAAAGAAGAAGGAGTGCAGAAGGCGCTTGAGTTTGCAAAAAAGATTCCTTCGAAAGGTGTTGTGATACTCAGGAGAGGAGAGCTTGCGGCATGGGGAAAGATTCCCGAAATTATTGAAATTAAATAAGCGAATCTGCTATTTTTTTGATTTAAAGTAATCGAATGCAGCAACTGCCGCAAACGCGATAAGCGCCAGAATCCCCAGCATGGGCAAAAAATCAAGACTGGAATTTTTTTCAATTGAATTTCCGGAATTTGTGCTTTCGCTTTGAACTGCGGGCTCCTGCCCGGGAATTTCAACTTCCCCCGAATAATTCGAAATTGGTGTGCTTGCTTCGTTTGTTGCATTGCTGTCATTTTCCGCGCCCCCTGGATTGGCATCCCCATGCTGAAGGGCAGGATCGTTCTGCCCCGAGCCGACCTCTTCTTCGGTTCCTGTACTTTCCGATTCATCATCAACACTGCCGCCTTGCTGGCCATCTTCCCCCTGATCATCTGTTTCGGCGTAATTTTGGTATTCGTCCAAAGTATCGGAATCATCATTAATCTGCGGCATCCCGCCATCATCTTGAGAGGAATCCCCCTGCTGCGGAGGGTATTGCGGGCTATCTGCGGCCTGCTGATCCGAGGAGTCCGCATATTCGCAAAAGTTCTCAGAAGAGCAGTACTCGCCCTCTCCGCAATCTGAATCCCATATGCAGTTTTCACCAACCGTTGGAAAGGCGATTGGAAGAATGAGGAGTAATGCCAATAAAAAAATTGCTCGCGAATTCATTGTTTTTCACCTTTGTGGTATTATATGTGAATATTTGTAGTTGTTTAATCTTTATATATATTAGTATATATAAATTGGTGGGAGTATTTGTCTTTTTGACAAAAATTTGTGGGAGATTAAATTGAATATGCAAAGCAAAAGCAGCTACGCCAGAATGGGATTTTTTCTTTTTGTGTTACTTTTTGGTAACCTTGTTTTTTCCGCGTGCACGGACCCGACTGGCGGATTGAATGTTACAGAGAGCATTTACCTCTGCCCTGGAACGTATTATATAGACACGAATAATGACACTGGAAATCCGGCTCTTTGGATACATGAACATGACGTGGTGGTGGACTGCAACGGCGCGAGATTTATCCAAAACGCATCGCAGCCATATCCTGATTCCTACTCTTATTGGCCTTCAGTTTTTGTCATGGACCCATCATGGAGTGCAAGGACTAATGTCACAATAAAAAACTGCTATTTTGAAGATTTTTATTACAGCGCATATGCTTACGGCAGTCACTTTAAATTCCTGAATAATGTTGTAAATAAGACGGCGATGGATGGTGTTGAAACGCCAATAATAAGCGATGACCATGTTTTTGAAAACAATGTTTTCATAGACATTGGCGAGATTGGAATATTCCTAGACACGACAAACAATACAGTTGTCAGGAACAACACAATTATAAGGGCTCATCAAACAGCGCTTCACTGCTTTCAGTGCTATAACAATGTACATGAGTACAATACTATAATTGACAGCTCATGGTTCCATAGTGAGAGAAATCCGCTTTGGAGCGATTCTTTGCAGCCAATGAGTAGAGCAGGTGCTGGAGGAACAATGCATTACGGAACAGTTGCAAAGTGGAACAAGGTCAGATACAATACTGTGATAAACAATCTCCAATCTGCGATTGAATATACGCACCCGAACGTAGACAACGCAATAGAGTATAATACCTGGTACAGCAACAGCACATATGAGTACGAGCAGTGGTTTGTCTGCCCAAAATCAGATTGCTTGCCAACCCAAAACTGCTACTGGGAAAACCAAAGCTGCTATGTTGGGGACGGTAGCAAAATGCAGTTCTGGCTGTTTTACCCAAAAGTCAACAATGAAACTCTGAAAGTATGGACTGGCTCGAACAACGTATCAGAGGCAACTCTGCTTACTCAGGGAGTTGATTACATACTTGACGAGTCTGACCAGTGGGAGCCGAAAATTAATTTCACAGTTGCGCCTGCAGTCGGGGCGAATATAACGATAAATTTCAACTTCACGCCTTTTGTTTTGTATGATGGGATTGAGAACAGAGGAGATATGTTAAATGCAAGTGGGTTATGGTATGATTTAAATGCTATACCTCCTCCTAATGACTATCATCTTCTTCCTGCATCTGCAATAAACAACTACTGGGGCCCGTTCGACCCGCTTGACCCTGCAAACAAGTCATGGTATATTGACATGATTAATCGTACCTGGCTTTATGACGAGAATGACTGGCAGGCATCAGGTTATCCGAATGCCGACTGCCCGCCTTTTGTGATGACTGGAGGTGGAGGTTATTTCACAAGCCCTCCTTATGATTCAGGGCAGTGCGACTGGCCTGAGAATTTGCAGACAGTTCCGTTCTGCCCCATACTTTCAGCTCCTTATGATGAAGGAGGAAGGCTTGTGAGCTGCGAAAACATGAACACGCAGCCAATTCTTAACATTTCTGAGGAGTATTTCCTTACAGGAGGGATGGGCATTGACGAAGACCTTTATTTGTATGCTGATGACTGGGAGTCTGCGGTTTCTGCTTTAACTTACTCTATCGTTTCTCAGTCCAACACAAGCGTAGTGAACTGCGCAGTAAACTCAAACCAGTATTTCAACTGCACCAACCTTGGGCATGGAGTTTCGGAAGTGCAACTGATGGTGAATGACTCAGAGTTTAACTATACTGTAGACATTACTATAACAGTAAATGAGCCTCCGGTGCTTTCAATGGCGATTCCGGACAAGAGCTGGCTGATGAACGGAAATGAAACTCTTAATGTTTCGAGCTATTTCTCTGATGCAGATGGGGATGAGCTTACTTACGTAATAACCTACCCTGAAAATTTCGATATTCCGGAGTCGGAGTTTGATTTCGAGTATGAAGGGCTGGTTTTAGATGCGAGCGGCAATATTACATTTGTCCCGGTGGACAGATTCATCGGAAATGAAACATTGGCAATAACTGCTTATGACCCTTATTCTCAGGCAAGCAGCAATAGCTTTGTTCTGGAAATAAAGCCAAGGTTTACTGTGATTGACATTGGCGCAGGGGGTAATGAATACGAGAGCGGGGACACGATTACTTTCAATGCAACACTGAACAACAGCAACTCCCAGGATGTAATTCTTCTTATTGATGACAACGGGTATTTTGCCAACTGCGATTACAATGACCAGAGCGGGTGCCTTTGGGCTTCAACTGTCGGAAATGGCAATACACTTGCCGCAAGCACCACCGCAACAGCCGGGCAGAGCTGGTTTGCAAGGGTTTGCGATGATGACAATTACTGCATAGGAAAGGCGGAAAAGATTACAAGGGAAGCGGGAAACAGCTACAGCACAGAATACGAAGCAAACCTCTTTGACCCCAATTCGGACTTCAACTCATCCAATGGGGATGCGTTCATTCACGGAATCAACAGCAGCGACAAACTGGGCAATTACAATTACATACACGATTTGAACGGAGACGGGTTTGAGGATATTTTGACCACGTCAACTTCCGCTGAGCCCGAAGGGAGCAACATGAACGGCGAGGTCTACATTTTCTTTGGTTCAGAGGGACGCTTTGAGGGAGATATCAGCGCGGAGGAGGCAGACATAACTATTTACGGATATGAGGACATAATTCTGCTGACCCAGACGTTCGGAGTAAGCGATATGGATGGGGACGGGAACCTGGATTTGGTTCTTGGCTCCAACATGGCGGACACTTACGGGAATACCAACAACGGCGCACTGTTTATTATTTATAACATAAGCTCATATTCAGGGGGTGGCCCGTACAATGTATCGGGTATAGCTGATGCAACTATTCACGGAAGCACGCCTAATCCTTCAAATTCGGAATA
>CAYTXD010000087.1:0-5652 GCA_964441305.1 Microcaldota archaeon | reverse complement strand
GTTTCGTCTGTTTCTATTGAATCGGAGTTTTTTGCAATTTCGCGGGCAAGCTCGGTGTCGGGCATGACGTCCCCAAGCGGGGTTTTCCATTCGTCAAGGGAAAGGGCGACCTGTGCCCCCATGCCTGTGTGGTTCGGCCCGAGGAGAACGACAGTTGCGTTTTCCTTTTTAAGGTTGGAAATTGAGGCAAATGTGAGTGCCGCCGTTTTTCCCGAATAGATGTAGCCGGCATGTGGAGCTATTCCTGCGAATGCCCCTTTCGGCTCAACTTTTTTTTCCGCCTCTTTCAGATACTGCCCAACTTTTTCCCCAAGCGAATCCGCATCCGCTGGGTAGAATGTTCCCGCCACTGTTGGAAAACGCAAAAAACCACCTCAGTCAAGTATTGTGTATTTGCTCATGTAAATCTGTGTCTGGAATACCACAAGCAATGGAAGTATGAATATGGAATTGATTGCCAGTATGAGTATCTCGGAAATTGAGTGGGGGATGGGGAGAAGGAAAAGGGATATTGCCATTGCGGAAAATGCGATAAATCCTGAAAATGTCCAGAGCAGGACATAGGGGAATTTTGAAAAGAATAATGAAACGGATTTTTCAAGGGCGCGCCATGGGCGGAGGTCGTCAATAACAAGTGCTGGGGGGGCAAAGAATACGGGTATGAATACTGCAAATGAAAGTAGGGGGTAGAGGATTTCCTGCATTCTCAGCTCGAAAGTGATTAGCTGGAGGGCGAAAAGAAGGAGTTCGACTCCAAGAAAAATCCAGAAGATGTTGAACGCGTATTTTCTCACCCCTGCAACCACTTCCTTTCTTATTGAAGTGTGGGTTCGGTCCGATTTTATGACCAGGTTGATTGCCACTATTGCAAATGATATGAGGAAAAGGGAGGAGAGGAAAGTGAGGGAGAGTATTGCTATGTCAATAATCGTCAGGTCGGGCACGCTCCAAATCCTGAGGTTCATGCTTCCCAAGGTTGCGTAAGTGGGGGTGCCCACAAACAAGGGTATGAGAAGCGCGATGAAAGCTGCCAGCGAGAAAAATGAAATGAGCTTTATGTGCTTTAGATATGCGCTCAGTGTATGCTCAATTACGCCCTTTTTTGCCATGCAAAGCTATTGCAATCAGCTATTTTAAAGCTTTGCGAGTACTCTGCCCTTAAGGTGGGTCCAGGTTGCATCAGTAATTTTCACTTTCAGCTTCTGCCCAATCATCGCGTCATCCACTGCAACCACGCGGTAGTTTTCCGCGCGCCCCTTGTATGTTCTCCCTTTTTCAGTCACGAAAATTTCCATTTCCTTCCCGATGTATTCCTTCGCGTTTTCGTTGGAAATTTTCTCAATGAGCTTGCTCGCCTCCCTGCTTCTCCTGTTAATTGTTTGCGCGGAAAGCGGCTTTAGCTTTGCTGCCTCTGTGAAAGGGCGCGGGCCGAATTTTGAAAGATTTACCACATCTGGTTTTGTTTTCTTTAGAAGTGAGAGGGTTTTTTTGAAATCGGATTCTGTTTCCGTTGGGTATCCGACTATTACATCGGTCGCGATTGTTATTTCCGGGAAGCGCTTTCTGAAATACTTTGCAAGAGTTTGGAAATTCTTTGAGGTGTACGGGCGCTTCATGTGCTTGAGCACCTTGTCGCTTCCTGCCTGAACAGGAATGTGGAGGAATTTGAAAATTTTCTTTGGCCCAATGGATTCGGAAAGCCGCTTCCTCATCCTCATCGCGTGCTTCGGGTTAATCATCCCCACCCTTACCCTGAAGTCGCCTTTTGTTTTTGCAAGTTCATTGAGCAGTTCGGGAAGCTGGTAATCTGTTCCGCTTCCATAAACCCCGGTGTCCTGCGCGGTCAGCTGTATTTCTTTTGCGCCGTTTTTTACGCATCTCTTTAGCTCTTTTTTTATGAATTCCGAAGGATAGCTCCTGAGCTTTCCGCGGGCAATTCTGGAGAAGCAGTATGTGCACACCCCAAGGCACCCTTCGGCGATTGGTATTTTCGCAATTGCCCCCTGTTCTGCGCGGGGAAGGTTGTGCTTTGAACCCTGGGAAAGGAAAATCATCTTCTTCCCCCTTATGGAAGCCTCCACCGCGTCTGGGACATGAGTGAGGGAGCCGACCCCGATAATTGAAATTTCAGGGTATGCGCGCTCGATGAGCTTCCGGTCCGCAGTTAAGCAGCCTGCAACAACTGCCCTTTTCCCATCTTTTCTTAGCTGCCTCAGCTTGTCGTAAATCCTTTGGGCGGTTGGCTTTTTCACCCCGCATGAATTTAGTATTACGATGTCTGCAGCCTCTTCTGTTTCCGCTTCCTCGAAATTTTCATTTAGGAGTATTCCGCGGATTATTTCCGAGTCGCAGAAGTTCAGCGTGCACCCGTAAGTGATGAGCTTGAATTTCATGCTTAATGCTTGGAAAAAGGGAGTTATAAGCTTTATTGGGAAAATGAAATAGGTATATAAACAGCGAGTGAGGAATTCATGTTGGTAATTTTTATGCGCGGCAGCAAGATGATTGGGAAAAAGAGAGGAAGGGGAGGCTTTCATGCGAAGGGTGGGATCCTGACAAGCAAAGGGGAGTTGCCAATGCAATGCCGCCTGCACTGGTTATGGAATTCTTCTTGAAGAAAATCGAGGTAATCAAGGAGGAAACGGAGACGGCAAAAGAGAGTAAGCATGGCCCCTTTAGGAAGGAGACAAAGCATTAAAAGGATTTACGGGCAGAAAAATCCACCGGAAATTTCAGCTAATTAGGTGATAAATTGATTTGTGACAGGTGCAGCAACCAAGTAAAAATGCTCGAGAAATGCGAGATGTGCGGAAAGATGATTTGCAGGGACTGCGAGAAATCCAGCAAGAAAGTCAGTAAAACAAAGAGAAGCATTATCTGCAAGGACTGTTGGGGCGACATGGAAAAAAGAAAGAAATGGAAGTCCATGTAAACTCTTATTTTGGGAAATAGTTGAGAGGTAATTGCCAGCCAAAGCCCTATTAGTAAGAGAAAATCGAGCCAGCCGCAAGAAAAATAACATCCCCGAAAATAATTGAGAAAACGAGCCCCACGAGGAGGTAGGGAAGAAGCATGGGGAGACCTGTGTAAACAGGGAACTTCTTTATGGGAACTTTTTCCCGCTTCAACCTTTTGAGCTCATTTTCGGTAAGCAGCTTTTTCAGATTGTATTTTTTCACTTTTTCCTCCGGAATCTTGTCTACTGCCAGAATGTCCTCCTCGTCTATTTTTTCAAGCGGCACATATTCAATCATGCTGTCGGAAATGTATTCCCTGAAAACCATGAAGAATGTTGAAGCCAGAACAACGAATGAGAAAAGGAGAACGTAGGAGAGGGGGAAGAACGGGAGGGAGGAGGCTACATAAACAAATACCAGATAGGTTGCCAGTATGAGCGCGGAGTACGCATATTTTTCCCTGGTGAGCCTTACCTTTCCCTTGAGCAGTGCGGTGAACGCCTTCGGGGCGAACCTGAAAACCATTGCCAGGGAAAAGAGAAGCCCGCCTGAAATTATGACTGAAAGAACGAATGGGAAGCTGATTGGAAATTCCCCGGTAATAAGGAGGGAGGTAGGCTGGAGGGGGAGGAGAAGGGCTATTGCCGACAGGATGAAAATATCCGCGCCACCTATCTGCCCGAGCATGTACATCGCATATCCCAGCGCGAAAACGGCCGCGGCAATTCCGAATGAGTAGATTATTGAGGAGGGGTCAAGGGAGGAAAGGGCAAAAAGAACTGCTATTGCCAGAAAGGAGTAAGTAACCTTGTTGGGGATTGTCTTGTTGTTTGTGATATCGAAATAAGAGGCAACTGCGGTTCCTGCAACCGCAACAAAAATCCTTGCGAGCTCGAACGGCATCTGCACATTAACATTGAAAATTGCGTCAATCATACCAATTCCCTTATGAAAGCATCGTATATTTTTGCAACATCAAGCTGCAGGCATTTAGCATCGCACTCGAGCAGCTCCGAAATGCTTGGCTTTGTCCTTCCCTCATCACCGGTTATAAACTCCTTTATGTACGTTCCGGCCTCTGTTTTCATCTTCAGTTCAATCAAGCCATCATTAAGGTTTGCACTCATGCTTTTAATCATTCGTTTTCTCACCCTGTCGGCCCTGCGGTGGGAAACCCGATGGGGGGTCCGCTGGGAAAGAGGCAACGGTGCGAGTTTGTTTATTTTTTCAATGTCTTCGGGGGTTGCCGGTCTCGGGAGTTCAATAACTGCCTCATACTCCTTGTCAAAGTTGCTGTCAGAAAGCACTGTGACCATTTCTTTTTTTGTGAAGTTCAGCCCGCCAATCTCTGCAAGCCCGGTTTTCCTTACCTCATTTTCAAGTAAAGAGAGGTCAATGCCCCTAACCTTTGGAGAAAGAAGTTCCATTATGAAGGGCCTGCCATCTCCCTTCATAAGCACATCCACATCCTCCCTTCCCGAAGAATGGAATTTTGTCGCTTTTGCTTTGGACATTTCGACAGCGGGCTTTGCAATCAAATCCTCAAGCGAGAGGTATTTTCTTCCTTCCCCTCCGCATTCGTCGCACCCCCTCCCCATGCATTTTTTGCAGTGCCACTTGCTCTGGGCGAGGTTTCTGGAGTGCTTTACGTATCTCCCGAAAATGTAAAGAGGGTTGGAAAAAACGCTGGCTTCGCCATTGGTGAAATCGAAAAGAATCGAGATGTCCGGGTTTTCAAGCTCAGGCGTTTTGCCGCTTTTCCTTTCTAATTCCCTTGCAAGAAAGTGGTTCAGCTCCCGTTTTACGGACGAACATTTTGAAATTTCTGATTTCTCCCAAAGATGCTCTTCCAGGATAAGAAGATTTTCGGGAATTCGGGAGGATACTGAAAAGGAGCGGAATTCAAATTGGGAGGAGATGCCAAGGGCGGAATCAATTAGGCCTGGCGCCATTGAAACCAAGGGGGCGCAGAGTTCACATTCATCTTCAGATTTTTTTCCACTTGTAGAGAGTGGTTCTTTGTGAATACATGAAAAATCCATAAATTATTGGTTGAAATGAAAGTATATAACATCTTCGTGCGCGTAAAGAATGGGGGGTTTACTTGAAAGGAAGCAGAAAACGGATAATCCAAGATAAAATATTGCTTAATACAAGAAAATAAAGTATTAGAAAACTCATATTTTAATAAGGAAGCAAAAAATTCAATTAAATTATTAATCAGAGAAATTTATTTCCTTATTTTCCTATTAAGGTGTTTTTCTAAATGGATTTCCGTGTTTTGGGAAAAAGTTGAAGAACCTTGCGAAATCAATATAAATGTTCCTATTGAAGTATGGAAATCAGGGAGATGCGTGGAAAGGTTTATAAAGTAAAATGTAGTAATATATGTGGAATCGTATATTTCACATGCACTGGAAGTCCACACGTTCTTCCAGGTAGGTGATTCATTATGCCTCGTGGAAAAAGAATAACAATCGAAAGGGAAATCAAGGATCCCCAGATAGACAAAATAAAGTCTATTAAAATACCTGAGATTAGGACCGAAAGGTCTGGAATCGAAAAGGGGAAGAGGGAGAAGATAAAGGATATGGTGCAGAGGGCCAGGAGCATGAAGATGGGTATTGTGTGGTTGATGCTAAACTGATATTAAAAGAATGATATGGGGGAAAACGATTTTGATGGCAGCAGAAAC
>CAYTXD010000086.1:0-5714 GCA_964441305.1 Microcaldota archaeon | reverse complement strand
ATGAAATTCCTATACTCAAAGCCCGCGGTGCTTATTGGGAAAATTTTGGTGATTGCGGATACGCATGTCGGGCTTGAGCGAGAGCTTGAGAGGAAGGGAGTGCATGCAGGAGATGCGAGTAGTAGGATGGTTATTGAGATTCGGGAAATTGTTGGGGAGTATGGAGTGGAGAAGCTTATTATTTTGGGTGATGCGAAGCACGGGCTTACCGGAATAGATTACGAGGTTGCGGATTTTTTCCATGAGTTGATGAAAGTGGTTCCCGTGGAAGTTGTGAAGGGGAACCATGACGGGAATTTGGAAAGGGTGGGGGAGTTGGTGGTGCACGAGCCGGAAGGGATAGTGGTTGAGAATGAAGGGGAAAAATACGGCTTGTTTCATGGGCATACTTGGCCGAAAAAAGAGCTCATGGAATGCGATTATCTGCTTGTTTCGCACAGCCACCCGCATGTCGAGCTGAAGGATGCAAAGGGCTATCGGCATGTTGAGCCGGTTTTTGTTGTCGGGGAAATTGATGGGAAAAAGGCGAAAGAGAGATATGGGAAAGTTACTGAGGGGATGAAAATTGTGGTGATGCCTCCCTTCAACAAGCTGCTTGGGGGGGTTAGCGTAAATAAAGAGGGAAGGAGGATGATTGGGCCGATTTTTAAAAATAAGATATTTAAATTACATAGTGCAATAGTTTACCGCCTTGACGGAACGTGTTTGGGAACAATAAACAAACTTACGCCAGAAACGGAGGGATAGAGATGGGAAAAAAGACAAGAGGAAAGGACAGGCTAGTGGTTTGCGATTCGTGCGGCAGAAGGGTTCCGCGCGATAAATCAGTATCATTCTTCAGAACAGGCGTTATCTCCACAGAAATGGACACAGGGGAAAACGCGAACTTGAAAATGCTCCTCCCCAGGGAAACCCATTACTGCATTTCTTGCGGAAAGCACAGAAAAATATTCCAGAAAAAGAAAAGGCAGCAGGAGAGATTGAGGGAAAGGAAAAAACAGGGGGGAAGAAGGCCTCCCAGAAAGAAAAAGGGGAATGAATGATACAAATAGCTTTAGTATTGAAGTTGAAGGATTCGCCAGGCGCCCTTCTTGAAGCGCTGAAGCCCATTTCGGAGCACGGCGGGAATATAGTGAGCATAATCCACCTCAGGGAAGAGAAGAAAGGAGAGGATGTTCCCGCTGTAATAAATTTCCAAGTAAGTGATTCGGACCAGCTGAACGATGTGTTGAAAGGGGTCGGGGAAACTGCGAGAATCATTGAGGTCAGGAAGGATGGAAAGCTGCACATGAAGAAAAAGTCATTTTCAGTAATTCTGGTGGGGCACATAATGGAGAGCAATGCGAAGGATACTTTGGACCGGCTTATGGCTGCTGGGGCAGGAATATCTAATTTCGAGCTTGATATGGACGGGAAGGAGAGCCATTCAACCGCAATAATGAAAATAGATGTTGAAAAAAAGGATTATTCCAAAATCAGGGAGGAGTTGAAGAAAATTTCCAGGGAAAAGTCGCTTCTCATGGTGAGGGAGATTTCATGAAACAGGTTAAGGTGGCGCTTGTTGGATTCGGAGTTATTGGAAGGTCTGTTGCAAAAACAATAGATGAGAAAAGAAAGTTCCTGAGAGATGAGGGGATTGACATAACCCCGGTCGCAATATGCGAAAAGGACGGATGTGTTGTCGGGGATGATATTAACCTCAAAAATGCCCTGGAGAATGCCGGCAAGGATATGCTGCACAAAACCGAAGGGTGGATTGAGAAGAAATCAATAGAAGTGATAGGGGAAACTGAAGCAGATATTGTTGTGGAGCTTACCCCGTCCAACATAAAGAACGGGGAGCCGGGGTATGCCCATATGAAGAAGGCGCTTAATTCCGGAAAGCATGTAGTAACCAGCAACAAGGGCCCTCTTGCGCTTTATTACACGGAGCTGGCAAAGCTTGCAAATGACAGGGAGAGAGAACTGCTTTTTGAGGCGACTGTGGGAGGGGGCATGCCTGTCTTCAACCTTATAGAGGATGCCCTTAAAGTGAATAAAATAAAGGGGATAAGGGGCGTTTTGAACGGAACAACCAATTACATACTTACAAAAATGCATGAGGACGGGGTGGCATTTGATGTTGCCCTCCAGGAGGCAAAGGAGCTCGGGTACGCGGAAACGGACCCCACTTATGATGTTGAGAACATTGATGCCGCTGCAAAGCTGGTTATACTCTCAAACTCAATATTGGGGACGGAAAAAAGATTTGAGGATGTTGAGAGGTACGGGATGGGGGAGATAACTGCTGAAGCTGTGGGCATGGCAAAAAGAAAGGGTTTTTCGATTAAAGTGATTGGGGAGGCACTCGAGGACCGGCTGGAGGTTTCCCCCAGGATAATTCCGAATGCCCACCCGCTCAACGTGACCGGCACATTGAATGCGCTTCAGTTTGAAACTGACCTTATGAAAGATGTAACGATTATAGGCCGGGGGGCAGGAGGTCCTGAAACCAGCTCCGCGGTTCTCTCGGATGTAATAAGTATAGCCAGGAGGTGTTGAGTTGGAGGAAACGATAGAGTTCAACGGAAAGAAATATGTGGGGATGAATTTCAAGCTCGGAAATGTCCCCCTTCTTATTGTAAAGGGAGAAAGGGGCTATGTTGCGTGCGGGTATATAGACAAGGAAACTGCTGAAAAACTGGGGGATGTTGCGTGCTTTGTTGCGGGAGTTAAAACTTTTGAGGATGTTTTCAAGGCGAAAGTGAGAAAGATGACGATGTGGGCCGAGGAGCTAGGTGTAAGGGAAGGCATGAGCGTTAAAAAGGCTTTGGAGATAATAGAAACCAGCTAGGTAATGCCTTATGAAATGTACCATCCATCCGGAAAGGGATGCAGTTGCAAGATGCGTCAAGTGCGAAAAGCCATACTGCAGGCAGGATTTGGAAAGGATTGGAAGGAATTACGTTTGCTTCAACTGCCTGAAGGGCATCGCGAAGAGTACGCTCAGCAAAAGGTCGTACCGGCCCCTTACGATGGGATTGATTAGTGCCGCGGGCCTTTTTGTTGTTCTCGGGATCGTTGCAATAGGTTCAAAGTACTCTTTCCTGATAGGCGCTTTTATGTCTTTTTTGGCTTTCAATTTCGCGCAATTCATGAAAGCGAATGGAGATAAGGCGGTTTCTGTTGGCATGAATATCGGAAAAGCAGTTGTGTATTTTATTGAAGCGTATCTTGTTTCAATGAACAAAACAATGGGCCTTGTGATTGGAGTGATTATTTGCGTCATACTTCTTGCTTACGGAATCGGGAATTTTGCGCAGCTTTCCCAAATTGGAATTGTTATTGATGTGGTCATTCCGGTCCTGATACTTTTCCTTCTTGTGATAAACAGGAAGGAGCTGACTGGTGGAAGCTAGTTCTTTTTCAGAATAAGAAATGCCAAGGGAAGGAATATGAAGAATGCAAACGAGGTGCAGGGGGCAGAGGCGGGCCTGGCCCTTCTCTTGCAGCTCTTAATCAGCGCATCTTCGTTGAAAAGAAGCTTTGCGGTGTCGATTAGCCCCAAGTCAAGGTTTATTTCATCGCAGATTTGGGGGTTGTTTGCGGCGTCTGCAACTTCCTTTACGCACATGTTTCTCCCCTCCCTTCCTTCCAGCAGGCCGCCTTCTATCTCGTCGCAGAGTTCAATTGCCTCCCTCTCGCAGTCCCTGATTCCATTTACTTCAGGTCCGCATATATCCTCATTGAGCACAAGTGCGACCGCCTGCGTTTGGTAGCAGCTTTTTCTTTTCACGTAGTTTGCTTCATCTTCACATTCAACGCCCTCGTATTCAATGGATGCGCATCCGAGTAGAAGAACAGAAAATAAAATTGCGAGAAATTTTGCCTTTTTCATTTAATCCCCTTTGCCGAAAAAAGCCAGTCCTTTGAGCAGGTATTTAGAATCATTTCCAAAAGCTTTTTTCCGGAATCAGATTTTACCAGTTTTTTGGCGTTTTTAATCCATTCCTTCGCATTTTCGTTGCCAGCCTCAACGTATTCTTTTGCCTGAAGTATTATCTCAAGCTTGTCTGCGTCTTTTGTGAGAATTGAAATTTTGCTTTTTGGGGAAAGTGAGGAAAGGAGGTCTTTTTCAAAGGGAAGCCCGCGGAGGATGTCTTTTTCCGCCTTTTTTTCATCCGCCTTCACGTAGTGTATGTTGAGCTTGTTTATGTCGCCGATGCGGGTTTCATGCAAGTCGTGGAAAAGGCATGCCTTTATGAGAAGGAGTTCGTCTTTTTCGCTTAAATTTTCCATCCTGGCGAGCACATAACCGATTACTGCTGTTCGAAAGGAGTGGTCTGCAACACTCTCGCATTCGGGTATGTTTATGGTGAGCCATCCCGAGCGCTTTAGCTGCTTGAGCATTCCCGCCTCAAAAAGGAAATCCGCTGTTTTTTTCATGCTATCAGTTTGGTTCAGGTGTTTTATATTCGTTGGCATCATGCCCCGATTATGGAGAAGTTTTTCTCAATGAGGTGTTTTATTTTCTGAGCAGGGTAGTCTATTTTGATTAGGCGGGTCCTTCCGCGCATGCCTTTTCCGCTCTCCACCATTGTTATGAGCCCGAGCATTTCCAAATCATTAAGGTATTCGCGGTACCAGCGGGCGCTTCTTTTCTTCCTGTTGAATGACTTGCATGCGCGGGAGTATTCCTCGTAAACTTCACCGGAGATGAGGAGGTTGGAGTCCTCTTCCCCAAGCTTGGTGTACCGTGAGCCGCCGAGCGAGAGGTTTGCGATTCCGTAAAGCACCAGCTGCTGGTGCTCGGGAAGGGTGGTTATTGCCTCAACTGCGATGTCCTCGTCAACGCTCTTTCTCGCCTCCTCGACTTCCTTTTCGGTAAGGGAAGTAGAGCCGTATTCGTCTGCAATTTCGCCTGCCCGGAGTAGGAGTTTGAGGGCGTAGCGCGCGTCCCCGCTTTCCTGCGCTGCGATTGCTGCCGCAAGGTTTATGGCGGATTCGCTTACTGCATTGCCTGAAAAGCCCATGTCCGCCCTCTGCCGGAGTATTTTCTGGAGCTGGACAGCGGAGTAGGGGTGGAAAACCATCTCGTTTTCATAAAGGGTGCTCCTGCTCCTTGGGTCCAGCTTGTCTTTGAAAGAGAGCTTGTTGGAGATTCCTATTAACGAGAGGCCGCCCTTTGTAAGCTCGTCATTTATGCGCGTAAGGGTGTAGAGCAAATCGTCAAGGTCTTTCACCATGTCAACCTCGTCAATAACTATTATGAGGCGTATTCCGCCGTTTTGGAGGTACTCCATCAGCTTTTCATAAAAAAAGGAGATTCCGAAACCGGACTTGTCAAGCCCGGGGATGAATGATTTTGCAACTTTCTGGAGTGCACGGTAACGGGAGTTGTAAACCCTGCAGTTCAGGTATATTACCTTGGCAGTTGGAACGCTCATGGAGTCGAACTGCTCCATAATGTTTTTCACTGAAGAGGTTTTGCCTGTTCCGGTGGTGCCGTAAATGAATATGTTCCTTGGCCTCTGACCCTTAAGCGCGGGAGAAATGTTGGTCATGATTCTTTCAATCTGGGATTCACGGAAAGGAAGGCTTTCAGGTATGAAATGTGGGGAAAGGACGTTCCTGTCCTTGAAAATCGAAGGCTTTGAAAGTATGTCAGAGAAAGATGGCATGACCTCACCACATTAGTGCTGCTATCTAAGGAGCAGAAAAGTTTATAAGAAAAA